>JAZLFL010000184.1:0-2349 GCA_045615825.1 Lachnospiraceae bacterium | reverse complement strand
AGTGTGACAGCACTTCCAC
Organism: Lachnospiraceae bacterium; assembly: GCA_045615825.1. Taxonomy (GTDB): domain Bacteria; phylum Bacillota; class Clostridia; order Lachnospirales; family Lachnospiraceae; genus Colinaster. The sequence goes on along the minus strand of JAZLFL010000184.1, from coordinate 2,330 downwards.
CATCAGAAAATGAATCCGGAGTAACATTTAAGATTCCCATTATGTAAGTATTATTAGTAATATCAAAATCTTTTCCACCTATTATCATGTGTATGCTCCTGTTATGTTATTTCGTTATTATTATGCCATTGAATATGACATCATCTCATATTTTACTCTTGAACCTTCTTCTATCTCAGCAGGAAGAAGTGCTCTTGCTACAAGCTTTGGTTCCATTGAAGGCTCATCTTCTTTGATAAGATTCGCATAATCTCCATCTATACTGTCTACAATATAATATACAGCTTCAAACATAATAATCCTCATTCCTTTCACAAAACTGCGCTTTGTGCGCAGCCACAAAGTGCGTGTGAAAAATTTATTTTTCACACTATTCTCCTTTTCACATTAACTATATTACCATTATAATCACACAATAACCCTGTGGCTATAACTCATTTGACTAGGATATATGGGTATACTATCATAAAATCATGAAGCAACTGATTATAGAGATAACATTTTGCATATTATGTGGATACCTTTTTCTCCATAGCTGTAGTACCAGTACGGAGGGCATTATTCTCATGCTTCTATCAGTATGTCTGATGATACTTCCAGATGCTTTAGACAACTTCATCAACCTTAATGAAAAGCTGGAAAATATTATCTATTATGTACTTTACTGCCTCATAGGCGGTATATGCTTATTCAATCCACTTTTCGCATATATGCTTCCAATATTTGCATTTAACATTCGCAGTTCCAGGAACTATATTGCCGGTATAACCTGCATGATGGGATTCATATATAGTGTAGCAACGATATCCTTCCAATGGTACATCCCTGCATTTCTCATAATTATGGCTGTATGCATCGAGGAGCTGCTTATTCAAAATAGTATATATCACGACAAACTTATAAAGACCAGAGATGATTCCAAAGAATATGAGCTTCTTCTCGAAGAGAAAAACAGAACGCTTATGGAGAATCAGGATGCCAATGTGCTTAATGCAACATTATCCGAACGTAACCGTATAGCCAGAGAGATTCATGACAATGTTGGCCATATGCTTACAAGGTCCATCCTTCAGATAGGCGCCATAAAAGCAATTAACAAAGACCCGGTTATGAAAGAGCCTCTTGAAAATCTTCATAGCACTCTGGATACTGCCATGAACAATATAAGATCATCTGTGCACGATCTTCATGATGAATCTATCAACGTAGAATCAGCCCTTAAGGATGTGCTATCCCACGCTGAGAATTATGATACCAGTGCAGATATTGATACATGTGAAGAGCTTCCAAGAAATTATAAATATGCATTTATAGCCATTGCCAAAGAGGCTGTTAATAATGCTATTAAACACTCTGACGGAAACAGAATAGACCTGATACTAAGAAACCATCCAGGCTTCTATCAGCTTACCATTAAGGATAATGGACATAGCAAAGGTATCAATTACAGTTCAGGTATCGGCATGAGTAATATGGAAGACAGAGCTAAGCAGATTGGTGGAACCCTTCGAATTAACACGAACAAAGGTTTTTCTGTTATAGTTACAGTAATGAAATAAGTTCACCCTATTAGATTGGAGATAACTATGAATATTCTGATTGTTGATGATGATAATCTGGTATCACTATCCCTAAAGACCATTTTGGAGACAACTGAGGACATTAAGGTAATCGCCCTTGGAGCCAATGGCAAAGAAGCCACGGAGCTTTACGATAAGCACAATCCAGATGTACTTCTTATGGATATTCGTATGGAAGTCATGACAGGCCTTGAAGCCAGTGAGATAATTCTTAAAAAGCATCCAGATGCCAAGATTCTTCTACTAACAACCTTCCTGGATGACGAATATGTTGTTAAAGCCATCAAGCTCGGTGCTAAAGGTTATATCCTTAAGCAGGAATTCGAATCCATAGCCCCAGCTCTTAGAGCTGTATATAATGGCCAGACTGTATTTGGTGATGAGATTATGAATAAGATTCCTGCCCTTCTTGCAGGTGATGAAACCAAGACCCCTGAAGCTAATCTTGATGTATTCAATATAAGCGATAAAGAATTTGACATAATAAAACTTGTTGCAGATGGGCTTAATAATAAAGAAATAGCTAACACTCTATTCTTATCAGAAGGAACTGTGAGAAACTATATCAGTATTATTCTTGAAAAATTGGAATTAAGAGACAGAACACAGTTAGCAGTCTTCTATTTTAAAAAACTCTCATAAATAATTAAGGGCACCTTTTCAGGTGCCCTTTTAACTAAGTGAACATTATCTTCTTTTTCATAGCTCTAAACATATCCATAGTATCCTTTTTAATAATATCCATAGATT
>JAZLFL010000183.1:0-5488 GCA_045615825.1 Lachnospiraceae bacterium | reverse complement strand
ATTGCTACTCACGATAAGCTCATAGATGCTTAACCAGAATAGCGCAAATAGTGGCAATTTAACCCATATGGTCTTCTCGTATTTAAGAAAGTACTTCTTAGGATATGGTGTTGCAAAAATAGCTCCGAGGATTAACAACCACCAGTAATTACTAATTAATTCCATGAACAGCCCAAGACCGTTCATTCCAAAAGCATTGAAGCCAAGCGAATATGCTGTATATGTACTTCCGCTTCCAACCAGTATATTAAGGTTAGAGCCTATAACACCGATTGCACCCGCACCTGCCTCTGTAACAACCACACCCACCATTCTAAGCAGGTATTCAATAAGCACTGCCACATCTGTAATGTTGAAGATCATCCATGATACAGGTATCAGGATGAACATATATATATGTCCGATTACCTTACTTCCATCAAGCTTCTTATATGTAAGCAGCTTCTCGGTAAGCATTGTAACGAATAAGAACAGTCCCCATATAAGGAAGTTAATACTCGCTCCATGCCAGATACCGGTTAACACCCATACCACGAACATGGCAAGTATCATACGCACCTTACCACGCCTGCTGCCGCCCATCGGAATATAGATATAGTCCTTAAACCAGCTTCCAAGTGTGATATGCCATCTTCGCCAGAAGTCAGTCATTGTCTTAGCAGAATATGGCACGTTGAAGTTCTCCGGAAGACTGAAGCCAAGCATCATTCCAACGCCAATGGCCATCAGTGAATATCCACTGAAGTCAAACAATATCTGCAGCGAATAGCCCCAGGCTCCAAGCCATGCACTTAGTACATCAATGCCACTTACACCCACACGCCAGACATCCGTCCAGAGACTTGCAAGCTTGTCTGCAAGCAACACCTTATAAGAAAGACCTATAGTGAAGAACATCATTCCTCGCTCAAGGAATTTACCCTTAACAGGGGAGGGTCTGTATATATCCTGATTAATATCCACGAATCTTACAATCGGACCGGCCCCAATCTGCGGGAACATGGTCGCATATATCGCGAAATGATACAGACTGACTCTTCCCCGAATCTTACCTGCATACACGTCGAAGATGAAGGAAAGCTCCTGGAATGTGTAGAAGCTAATTCCCAGCGGTAAAAGTTGCCCAAACTCAGGTAACATACCACCTGTCGTAGGCAGTAATCTGTTAATACCATCCGCCACAGTATCGTAATATTTGAAGGTAAACAGAACGCCAACATTAACTGCAATCGCCACAATCAGCCAGGCCCTCTTCCTAAGTAAGTGAGAGGACTTGGCTGACTCAGTTGCAGTTATTTTCCCAAGATGATGGATACGTGCGGATATAGCGTAATTAACAAGCACGGATCCGATTAACAGCAGAAGGTAGGCGGGTGAGCCCAGGGCATAAAAAACCAGGCTGCCCAGTAACAGTACCAGTCTGCGGTGCCTTACAGGGGTGAGATAATATACGATTAAAAACACCGGCATAAAGCGAAAGATGAATGCCAATCCTGCAAAGCTCATAATGTATCCTTTAATGTAAAATGAACCTCATTACGACTGGATTATGGTCGGAGTACATGAAGTCCGTCTGGATGTTCTCTAAATAGGTTGTCTCGACGTTGTCGCTGACGCAGAAGCCATCCACGATTATGGTGAAATCACCGGGCTCGTAAGGCTTGTCGTTATTACGGCAGGTCGCGCGCTGCTCTCCACAGCTGTAGTCCGTACAGAGATGGATGCCGTCAGGAATTAAATGCGCCGGGAATGGCATACACCAGCCGAAATCAACGGTATTGCCGTTATTGAGGGTTGGCACCGAATCGCCTGTAAGGTCGGCATTGAAGTCGCCGCCTGCGATACAGTAGTTGCCCCTGGCATACTCATCACTCATATCAGCCATAAGCATCTCAACCTGCTGCTGCTTAATGTCATCGCCTGCACCATACGCTGTCATATGGAGGTTATAGATAAGCAGTTCTTTGCCGTTTTCCACAGGAATCCTGCACACGGTATAGCAGCGGTCAAGGTCCACAATCTTACTTACTGATTTCGTGATCGGGAAGCTCCTTCTAAGGGCGCTGTCTATATGAGCATTCGCAAAAGTGCATAAGCCTGACTTAGAGGCACCGTGAGGCTGAAGCAGCGGGTACGGAAGATATCCCGAATGGAAATTCTCTCCATATACATAATCATAGTCCGGATAGTCTGCTCTTAGAATCTCAGACTCATCAACATGGAGGGAACGGGTTGAATCTGTATCCACTTCCTGAAATATTAAAAAGTCAGGATTATATGGTGCTACAGTCTCCTTAGCCTGTCTGAATACATCTGTGATGCTTTCCTTAGATCTGGCGCGGGATTCTTTGCCGCCGTCCATGAAGAAGGTGTAGTCCTGGACATATGCTCCAAAGCCAATGTTCTGAGTGATAATGGTGTACTCGGTATCTGCTGATACCCCTGCTTCCACCTTATTATCCGGAGTAAGGACAATATTATCCTCATATCTGTTGTAAGTTAGGAATAAATATCCCACATAGAGGGCGAAAGCCAGCACAATGACTCCAACCACTATGAGGGGATATTTAATAAGTTGCTTGAATTTTTTCATATATTATGGCAAGGGGATGACAGGGCATCCCCATTCCCTGGTCTGGGAATTACATTGATGACTTGGATACCTCAAGTACCTTAGCCTTCATCTCGTCCTCGATACGCTTCAGCTCAACCTCAGCCTCGGCACGCTTAGTGCGGCCTTCTGCCTGAATCTTCATAACCTCATCGAATGTATCGATAAGTGTCTGGTTGGTCTTAGTAAGTGTCTCGATGTCAACGATTCCACGCTCGCTCTCCTTAGCTGTGTCGATTGTAGCCATCTTGAGGGCCTCGGCATTCTTAAGAAGGAGTTCATTTGTAGCGTCTGTAACCTCTCGCTGTGCCTTGGCAGCATCCTGTGAGTGCTCAAGACCAATTGCGATTACCATCTGGCTCTTCCAGAGTGGAATAGTGTTAACAAGAGTCGACTGAATCTTCTCTGTCATAACTGTGTCGTTAGACTGGATGAGACGGATCTGTGGGCCCATCTGCATAGAGATGTTACGTGTGAGCTCAAGGTCATAAATCTTCTTCTCGAAACGGTCGATCATTGAAGAGTAATCCTTAGCTGCCTGAGCATCCTCTGGCTTGCCTGACTCCTCTGCCTTGGCAAGCATGTTAGGAAGTTCAACCTCTCTTGCCTGCTTAAGCTTCTCCTTACCAGCTAAGATGTAGAGTGTGAGCTCCTTGAAGTACTGAAGGTTGCTCTCATACATCTGGTCGAGCATTGCGATATCCTTCATAAGAGTAACCTGGTGGCTCTCTAATGCCTTAACGATACCGTTAACATTGGTCTCAGCCTTGTCATACTTAGCTTTGAGTGCTGTTGCCTTGTTGGCACCCTTCTTGAAGATTCCAAGGAAGCCCTTAGTCTCTGTTGCATCGAAGCTCTTAAGCTCTGTTACAACGTCTGCAAGCATTGTTCCAACATCACCAAGATCCTTAGTACGTACATTCTCAAGTGTTGTCTCTGAGAAGCTTGCAATCTTCTGCTGAGCACCGGCACCGTACTGAAGTACCATCTGACTGTCATTGATATCTATCGCATCAACATACGAACTAACTGTTGACTGCTCGTCCTCTGTAAGCTCTGCTATTTCCTTAACTAACATTTCCTCTGCCATTTCAATATCCTCCCTATTGTTAAGCTATTATATATCTTTTGCCAGCCCTTCCTGTGTGAGCATGGACTTAAGTACCTGTGCATCTGCTGTGACATCCCAGACTGAATCCTGGAACATTCTGTTCAGCAGCTCGATGAATGCCTGATTGATGACATCCATTGTCTTCTCTATCTCTTCCTTGGCCTTGATAATCTCAGGACCAGGAACTGATACCTTATCATATTCCGCATATGCTTCTACTAACTTAAGCATCGTTGGAAGATGATAGTTCATAAGCTTGTGACACTTCTTCATCTGTTCAGGATGTTCCTTCACGCGGTTAAAGATGTCATTCAGTAATCCCTCTGTTGTATATAGCTTGGCTGTGATGGCCTCCCCTGGGATGTCATCATTAAGCTCATGAAGTCTTCTTATTGCGTTCTGACCATCTGTCATCATTACCCACAGTTCCTGCTGCTGCTCAATAGAAAGCTTAACACCAGATGGATTGTTGATTGCTTCATTGACTGGGGTCTCTTCCTTAATCTCGGTCGCTTTTTCCTCAGGATGGGCCTCGTGGTACTTGGAAGTCTTGAGATACTCGTCGTAGACCTTCCTCGAGTTCATGAAGGTCGTGCCTTCCTTGTCAAGATAGCCCTCTTTGAAGAAGCCCTTGTTAAGGATGTTACGGAGTTCCCTTACTACCTTGTCCGTGGTGAAGCCTGTTGTCTGGGCAAGCTCGGTGACGGTGCAGTAATCGCGGTCGCCGATGATGCGGTTGTAGTTGCGCGCCTTGCTGAGTGTTATCAGGTTACGCAGGCCTGAGTAGAAGATGGTGCCTGTGATTCCACCGAATATCAGGGTGAAGATGGTTCCAAAGAGGAACTCGTCTGCGAGGATTGATCCAAAGAATAAGAACAGTGTGATCATCAGTCCCCAGCCGCCGGCGATTAATTTGATTGGGCCCTTGATTAATCCTACCTGGCGGAACTTGCCTGAGTTAAAGACTGGCGCTGTGACGGTAGTCTGGGTAGTATGGGCGGTTGTAGCCTGGTTAGGCTTCCTCACCTGCTGCCCACGCATCTCCTTGCTGCGTCTTATCTTCTCTTCCTGCTCCTCATGATACTTCCTTGCAACCTCCTGGGCCTTCGCCATCTGCTCTCTGTAATGCTTCTGAGCATCTGTAAGGTTGCCACCTGCTGCGTAGTTCAGCGCATCGCCCATATCACCAAGAGCTGATGCTATGGTCTTACTTACGGAGTTGCTAAGTCCGGCGAGGTCTCCACTGTTAAGTGCATCAAAGATTGAATCCCTGACCTCACGGCCTAAATCGTTATACTTATTGTTATTGTTGTTATCAAAATCTGACATAATTCCTCTTTTACCACGGGGAACTTACGACCGTGGATATTGGCATACTCATACAGAATTTATTGTAGCACAAAGGACACAAAAAAGCGAAGGCATTTGCCTTCGCTCCTAGTTCACTTTATCTAATTAGTTATCATCCACTGCTCAAACATCAGGATATACCAGATTAAAGCGTTCCAACCTCCGCCATTCTGGTAGTCGGCCCAGATCTTATCAACAAGATTCACATCTATGAACTCCTTAGCAAGTGGTCTTGCATCATGCAGAATGGCCTCTGCCCACTCATGCATCTCACCTTCGCGCAGCCACTTCGATACCGGCACCGAAAAGCCCTTCTTAGGTCTCTCCATCATCTCCTGCGGCACATACTTATACAGAATATTACGTAGCGGACGCTTGGTTATGCCATCCCGCATCTTATATTCAAGCGGCAGGCT
>JAZLFL010000182.1:0-2167 GCA_045615825.1 Lachnospiraceae bacterium | reverse complement strand
CCTTACGAATCATTGGAATTCCGATTTCTCTTCTGATATCCATGAATATCTGATCTGAACCGAGGAACCACTTGGGCTCTGTGAGGCATGATACGCAGTCTGCTCCGGCCTCCTCATAGCTTCTTGCAATATCGATGTATGGGAAGTCCTCTGCTATGATTCCCTTACTTGGGGATGCCTTCTTGACCTCACTTATTATGCTGAGCCCTGGCTTCTTTAGAGCCTGCCCGAAGGCATAGAGACTTGTATCTCCTGCCACACACTCAGTTGCGGACTTTTTTGCCTCAAGGGCTTCCTCCTCTGCTATTGCAAGAGCCTGCTTCTTAATATCCTCAAGTGAGCACACCTTCTTATCTTCATTAACACGTATCTTCGCAAATCCTGCTATCTCATCTAATATAGTCATCTTCGTCCTCTATCGCCAATCTCACGTCGATGCTTACCGGCTATTAGTTGCTTGCTGCAACAAATGCCTCCATCGCCTCGTAAGCCTTACCACTGTCAATAAGCTCTGCTGCAAGGCGAACACCTGCTGATAAGCTTGGAGCCTTCTCTGCAATGTATAATGCAGCACCTGCATTCATAAGTACAGCTGTACGTCTTGGACCCTGCTCGCCCTTTAATACAGCCTTTGTAATCTCTGCATTCTCCTCAGGTGTTCCACCTACAAGGTCTTCCTTAGTGCAGCGCTCTAAGCCGAAGTTCTCTGGTGAAATAGTGTATGACTTATATATACCATCCTCGAACTCACATACAGTTGTTGGAGCCGAAGCCGAAATCTCATCAAGTTTATCCTGACCATATACAACAAGGCCCCTCTTAACACCGAGGTTAGTAAGTACTCGTGCAAGTGGCTCTACAAGGTATTCATCATATACACCAAGAAGGAAATATGTTGGATTGCCAGGGTTAGTAAGAGGTCCTAAGATATTGAATACTGTTCTGAATCCAAGCTCTCTTCTGATAGCGCCAACATACTTCATTGAAGAATGATACTTCTGTGCGAAGAAGAAGCACATACCAGCTGTCTCTAACATCTCACGGCACTTCTCTGGTGCAAGGTCAATATTAGCGCCAAGTGCCTCAAGACAGTCAGCTGTTCCACACTTGGAAGATGCTGCTCTGTTACCATGCTTTGCAATCTTAACGCCGCCTGCTGCAGCTACGAATGCAGAAGTTGTAGAGATGTTGAAGCTGTGTGCGCCGTCACCACCTGTTCCTACAATCTCCATTACCTCAAGTCCTGATGTATCACACTTAGTAGCGTGGCTTCTCATTGCTGCTGCGCAGCCTGCGATTTCATCAGTTGTCTCAGCCTTGGCGCTCTTTGTTGAAAGAGCTGCTAAGAATGCTGCATTCTGAGTAGGTGTTGTCTCACCACTCATGATCTCGTTCATTACGCCAAATGCCTCATCATATGTGAGATCTTCCTTATTTACTACCTTAATAATTGCTTCCTTAATCATTGTTATACCCTCCATTTGGTCTGCCAGCGGAGTCATCTCCTCCGGACACTTCTGTTTTGTCTCGATTTTGTTTGGGACGGTCCTATTGCCACGCACATGGTACCTTTGGCTTGGGGACGGTCCTCTTGGCTCATATCAGCCTCTGCTATTAATAAAGTTCTTTAACATTGCTCTGCCTTCAGGAGTCATAATTGACTCTGGATGGAACTGAACTCCGTATATTGGATATTCCGTATGTTCCACCGCCATTATCTCTCCCTGGTCGGTTGTAACTGCGGTAATCTTAAGGCAGTCAGGCATTGTATCCGGATCAGCTGCAAGTGAATGATATCTTGCCACCGGCACCACCTCATCAAGCCCCTTGAAAAGTACAGAGTCCGTATCGACCCTGGCATCGGACTGCTTACCATGCATAAGTCTTCCGGCATATGTAACTGTCGCACCATATGCTGCACATATAGCCTGATGTCCAAGACATACACCCAGTGTCGGAATCTTCTTACTGATGGTCTTGGCAACCTCGATTATCACTCCCGCATCCTCAGGTCTTCCAGGACCTGGTGATAATATGATGTAGTCAGGATTAAGCTTTTCAATCTCTGCTACTGTCATCTCATCATTTCTTATTACCTTGATATCAGGGTTAAGCTCACCTACCAACTGGTAGAGATTATAGGAGAAGCTGTCATAATTATCTATAA
>JAZLFL010000181.1:0-10356 GCA_045615825.1 Lachnospiraceae bacterium | reverse complement strand
AACGATATTCCTGCTGCAGAATTAAGCAGTGCTGTTCATGCTGCATGGCTTGAACTTGCAGATGCCCGTAAGGATATCAGCCGCAAGGGTGAAGAAGTCATTAAGTACCTTAATGATAATAATAAAAAGGGCATTGTACTTGCCGGTCGTCCATATCATCTTGATCCAGAGATCAATCATGGTATTCCTGAGCTTATTACATCCTATGGATTTGCAGTTCTTACTGAAGATTCAGTATCGCATCTTGCAAAGCCTGAGCGCCCATTAATAGTAATGGACCAGTGGATGTACCATTCCCGTCTCTATGCAGCCGCAAGCTACGTTAAGACTACTGATAATCTTGATCTTATACAGCTCAATTCCTTCGGATGTGGACTTGATGCTGTTACAACAGACCAGGTTAACGATATCCTGTCCGGTTCAGACAAGATATATACATGCTTAAAAATTGATGAGATTAATAATCTTGGAGCAGCGAGAATCAGAATCCGTTCGCTTATCTCCGCTCTTGCGGTTAAGGAAAAAAATGGCGGCGAAAGACATGTTAATCCATCTAATTATGAGCGTGTTGTGTTCGATGAGGATATGCGAAAGAATTATACTATCCTCTGCCCACAAATGTCACCAATTCATTTTGATATATTTGGACCTGCCATTAAGGCCAGTGGATATAACCTTGTAATTCTTAACAACAGCAATAAGACATCTGTTGATATGGGTCTTAAATATGTTAATAATGATGCATGCTATCCTTCCTTAATCGTAGTTGGACAGATTATGGATGCTCTGCATTCAGGCAAGTATGATCTTAATAAGACTGCAGTTGTTATTACACAGACTGGTGGAGGATGCCGTGCAACTAATTATATAGGCTTCATACGTCGAGCTTTACGTAAGGCTGATATGGAACAGATTCCTGTTATCTCACTTAATCTTGGCGGAATTGAGACTAATCCAGGCTTTAAGATTAATCTGCAGATGATTATAAGAAGCATCTATGGTGCCCTGCTTGGAGATATCTTCCAGAAGACAGTGTACAGAATGCGCCCATATGAGCTTGTACCTGGTTCAGTAGATGAATGTCATCAGAAATGGATTAAGAAGTGCGTTGAATTCGTTGAGAAGCCTTATCCATCATTTAATGAATACAAGAAGCTCTGCCGTGATATTATTGCAGAGTTCGATGCTATTCCTATCGATGAAAATAAGCGTAAGCCAAGAGTAGGTATCGTAGGTGAGATACTCGTTAAGTATTCTCCTACGGGTAACAATAATCTTGTTGAGCTCTTAGAGTCTGAAGGCGCTGAGGCAGTCGTACCTGAATTATTAGGATTCTTCCACTACTGCTTCTATAATCAGATATATAAGGCTGAGAATCTTGGTACTTCCAAGAAGTCTGCAACGTTTGCCAAGCTTGGAATTAAGCTCATCGAGTTCATGCAGGGTCCTGCTAATAGGGCTCTTAACTCAAGTAAGCACTTTGAGCCATTCAGTAATATCAGAGAACTTGTTAAATATGCTAATGATTATGTCTCTATTGGCAATCAGACAGGTGAGGGCTGGTTCTTAGTTGGAGAAATGGTAGAACTGATTCATTCAGGTGCAGGCAACATCGTATGCTGTCAGCCATTTGGATGTCTTCCTAATCACATAGTTGGAAAGGGAGTCATTAAGGAGCTCAGACGAACTCATCCCGAAGCTAATATCGTAGCAATCGACTACGACCCGGGAGCATCTGAAGTTAACCAGCTTAACAGAATTAAACTAATGCTTAGTACAGCATTCAAGAGATTATAGAAAATGGCGTCAGCTTAATGCTGACGCCATTTTTTCACATTATAGTTCCAAGAGGTTTGTTATAAACACTCTCCCATATCTTAGCTCTGACAATTAACTGTTCATTCAGCCAGTTAACTGCCTCCTCCTTGCCATCAGGAGTCAGAGGAAAAGTCTCACTTACTTTTAATTCATTCTGTGTCTTTGAAAAGCAGTATGGCTCAGGCCATGCCCATACCAGAATATCATCTCCGGCCTTCTCAAGTCTGAATCGCATTCCACTATCTGATCCGGTAACCACTTCTTTCTTTATAAAGTTAAGTGATATCTTATTACTCTCTATCATTATCTGTCGCTCTTTTTAAACGATGCTTTTCTTGCCTTAAGTACATCTCTGTACCAGAGCATTGGCTCTCTTAAGTCCTTATCTTCAAATCCATTAGTATAATTGTCACACTCTGGAACAAATGAAGCTGAGGTCTCATCTCTGTTCGATATATTCCACATACAGTAGCTTACATCATTGTCATCGAGCAGCTTAATCCACTTGTCTGCTTCTTCAGCATTATGAGCACCTGCACCGTCAGCACTGCATGTTCCGAATTCTGTTACAAATACAGGGAATCCAGCCTTGCAGGCTTCCTCTAATCTGTTACGAAGCTCATCCTTATGTGTATTAGCATAGAAATGCAATACATACATAATATTATTATCAAAGGTAATAGGATTAGCCATTGCCTCATCCACTCTCTGGCTCCATGTAGGTGTACCAACAAGAATTACTGCATAAGGGTCGTTAGCTCTTATTACCGGAATAACCTCTTCTGCATAAGCCTTAATATCTTCCCACTCACACTGCTTCTTCTCAAGCATTTTGTTTAAGGCTTCAGGATTATTAGAGTATGTCTTAACATCTCTCCAGTCACAATCCATATTAGGCTCGTTACAAATCTCATAGATTACATTGCCGTATGACTTATACTTCTTAGAAACATAATCAAAGAATTTAATAGCCTCATCCTTATACATATGAGGTGAATAATCCATAAGGATATGCCAGTCTATAATCACATACAGGCCAAGCTCTGTAGCATATCTTACGCCATCATCTATAACCTTTAACAGCTTCTGCTTATTAGCTTCATCTCCAACGCAATAACCATCTTCCTCATCGGTATACATTGCAAGACGAAGTACGTCTATATTCCAGTCTTTTTTCATGAATTCGATGAACTCACGATTAACATACTCTGGATACCAGCTTAAGCCATGGGTAGACATTCCATGAAGGGTTACTACTTCTCCATTATGATCAACTAGTTTGCCCTTATTAACACGAAGAGCGCCATGGTATTCATACTTAGTCATCAGATCCCCCTACTTGTTTGCATTCATCTCGTATCCTAAAAGGTATACGAATGGTGAATTCCAGTAAATAGCAACTTCATTGAGCGAGAACGCCTGAGCATTGTCAGCATAGCACTTAGCTGGTGGCATCTCAAGGAGTGTAGCCTTAGCATATGGATCTTCAAGATTCTTGTTAGGTCCACCGATTACCATACCACTTAATACATAGTTAGTAGCCATTGATGGTCTGTGATGTGCATTAACTGGTGAGATTGTACCGTATCCTGATAAGAAGCAGTATGATACTGCATTCTGTCCGAGGAGGTATGAAAGCTGGTCATATGCAGCCTGCTCATACTTCTCATCACCAGTAAGCTTATAAGCATCAATCATCATACGTGCATTGTTGCTTACATTCATGTTGCTTCCCCATACATAGTTAGTACCAAGGTCACACATATATCCATCGCTTAATACGTTAGCTACATAATTATCAGCCTGTTCAACAACCGAATCCTTAATTGCTGCTACAACATCTGGATTAGTCTTACTCTCATCCATTCCAATGTAAGCCATATTACCGTAGCTTGATACAAGAGCCCATCCGTAGCCATGGCTTATACCAACATTAATCTTCTCTTCGATGAATTCCTCATACTTGGCATCTCCAGTAGCATTATATAATTCCACTGCAGCCCAGTATCTCTCATCTCCATCCTTATTATCCGGATATTCACCTGTTAAGATATCTTCAGGATTCTTAAATCCCTTAGTAGCTGGATCCGCTTCAAGGTAATCCCATGACTTCTTAGCCATCTTAAGACACTTATCTGCAAATGCACTGTCGAAATCTCTATATAAAACTGATGCCTTCGCAAGTACTGCTGCAAGATCTCCTGTAGCTGTATGAGATATTGGTGCGAGGTAGAGGTCCTCTGTCTCTTCTTCTGGCATTATGAACTCTGGGAATTCCTTACAGCTAATCTTATGATATACACCACCAGTTGCTTCATCCTGCATCATCATAAGATATTCAAGCTCGTATCTAACCTCATCAAGAATATCTGGAACACCATTACCACTCTCTGGAATACCTGTATTATCATTGTCCCATATCTCTGGAGCATCCTCGTAAGCAAGCATTAAGTCCGCTGCTGCTACAGCACCTGGAACAGTATATCTGCCGTAATCACCTGCATCATGCCAGCCACCCAGAACTGTCTTGGTTGCATCTGAGCCATATATAATCGCATCAGAAGTATGACATGCTGGATGAGCGAAATCACCAACAATTGCACTATCAAGCTCTTCTCCACATCTCTGAGAATAGAAGAACTTAAATGAATCAGACAAAAGTGTATCATATACATCTGAAGCGATGGTAAATGGATATGACTCCTCACCACCTGATAATACTATCTTATAAGTACCTTCCTTATCAAAGTCAGTAAATACAGCCTGTGCTAAAGACTCAGCAGCAGCTTCTGAATCTACAACCTTTTCAAAAGTACCTGAATATACAACGCTTCCATTATCTGCATCAACGATATCATAAGCATCTCCTGCCTTGGATACCTTGGAAACAGCAGTCTTTCTTGCCTTAGGCAGGAATCCTACCTGATTACAGTTAACATCAATCGTATTATCAACAACTTCTTCAACAACTATATCTGTATCATCAATAATCTTAAGACTTACATTATCAATGTGAATCTCATGCTCTCCAATATTAGATTCACCATCTGGAGTACCAAGGTTCAAACAGATTCTTGGAGCAGGATCATTGCTCTCTTCCATTCTAAAGGTACATGTATAGGTCTCCATTGATTCTGTAATGTCATAATAATTGAGCACATATGCGTGATAGTCACCACCATTAACCTGAATTCTTGACTCAAGGTTACGTGGAACTGTTGAACTCATATCAAATGAGAACTCATATATACCACCGTATAATAATGCAAATCCATCATAATATGGCTGAACAGCATAATTAACAGCACCTGAGTTCTTAATAGTAAGAACACATTCTCCATCCACATTGGCAAACTCAGCAACGCCACCCTTGGCTGTATAAAGAGACCATCCTGCAAGTCCATCATCGAATCCACCATTCGCAATAAGGTTCACATTAACCTCATATGGCTTTTCGCTTACTTCCTCGATCTCCTCTTCAGCCTCAGCATCTGCCGTCTCCTCTTTAGTTGCAGCCTCTTCGGCCTGTGGTGCAGCAACCTCTGCTGGAGCAGCCTCACTCGCTCCACATGCTACAAGCCCTGTAAGCATCGCACCTGTCAGAATTAATGTAATAATTCTCTTAAACATTTTGTTTCTCATAACCACCTCTTAAAATCCTCTAGTCTCCAATATTAGTAACATCATATGGTGTCGACTGATATACATAGTAATTCAGCCAGTTAATATATAACAGCTGACCTGTCGAACGCCAGCTGACAATTGGTTCCTTATTAGGGTCATCATCCGGGAAATAATTAACAGGAATCTTAGGATTAAGTCCCTTATCAAGATCTCTGTAATACTCTTTACTAAGTGTATCCCTGTCATATTCTGCATGACAGAGAACAAAGAATTTCCTTGAGTCCCTGCTCTTAACAAGTGTAACACCAGCTTCATCGGAATACGCCATCAGCTCTAGATCATCGATTGCCTCAATGTCTTCTCTCTTAATTCCAATCTCTCTGGAATGTGGCGCCATAAACACATCATCAAAGCCTCTGAACCAAGGTGATGTAGGCTTACACATATGGTGTGAATAAATGCCGGAGAGCTTATCCTCATAGTAAAAATGGTCTATACCATAATGGTAATGAAGTCCTGCGAAAGCACCCCAGCACAGATAGAATGTGCTGTGAACATGCTTCTCTGACCAGTCCATTATCCTGCATAGCTCATCCCAGTATGCAACATCCTCATACTTAACATATGCAAGCGGTGCTCCTGTAATAATGAGTCCATCATATTTCTTATCTTTAACATCATCAAAGGTACTGTAGAAGGTATCAAGATGTGTTGTATCAGTATGTGTTGATGTATAGCTTGCAGTCTGTAAGAACTCTACATCCACCTGCAATGGACTATTTGACAGCTTTCTAAGAAGCTGCGTCTCTGTAGTGACTTTAGTCGGCATCAGATTAAGAATAAGTACTTTAAGCGGTCGGATATCCTGATGCATAGCACGAAATTCAGTCATCACAAATATATTCTCCTGCTCAAGTATCTCCTGTGCAGGTAGTGAATCCTGTATCTTAATTGGCATTATTTTTCCTCCCAAATTATTTATTAAGATAATTTGTATTGAAGTCTTCTTCTGTTATTATCTTAACTCCTAATTCTTTTGCTTTTTTATTTTTTCCTGAATTAGAATTAATGTCATTATTAATTAATGCGTTAGTTTTATTAGTTACACTTCCAGTAACCTTACCACCAAGGCTTTCGATAAGAAGCTTAAGCTCATCTCGGTTAGCATATGTATTGAGCGAGCCCGTAATGACGAAGTTCTTACCATTAATCTGGTCATTACTTCTATCAATAGTCACTTCCTCAAGATGCAACTCATTTATTATATCATAGAACAGCGTCTTATTAGCCTCATTTACGAAAAATTCCTCAAAAGATTTGGCCATGACAGGACCAACACCTTCTATTTCCCCTAATTCTTCAGCTTTGGCAGCACATATTCTGTCTGGATCAAATTCATACGCTCTGCAAAGCATCTTAGCATTCGCAACGCCGATGCCTGGAATACCCAAAGCATATATAACTCTTGCAAGATTACTATTCCTTGAATTCTCAATGGACTCGATAAGGTTCTCATATGATTTCTGGCCGAAGCCTTCCATACAAGTAATATCATCCTTATACCTGTCAAGATGATACAGATCCGTAAATGACTTCAGATAGCCGCATGATAGGAACTTTTCAAGAGTTGATTCGCTTAGGCCCTCAATATTAAGCGCATCCCTGCTAACAAACAGTGTAAATGCCTTAATCTGCTTAGCCGGACACTCCCTGTTCGTGCAGATAAGCGTCTTAGCATCACTAACCTGACTAATAGCAGTATCCCCACCACAGCATGGACACTTATCAGGAATAACAACCGAATCACTACCTGTCAGATTCTCTGCAATCTGAGGAATAATCATATTAGCCTTATACACAGTAATCCTGTCACCAATTCCAAGTTTAAGTCCCTGTAATATGCTAATATTATGAACACTCGCACGGCTTACAGTTGTACCCTCCAGCTCTACTGGCTCAAATATTGCCACAGGATTGATAAGTCCGGTTCTGCTTGGACTCCATTCTATCTCAAGAAGCGTTGTCTCCTTAATCTCATCCTGCCACTTAAACGCAATCGCATCTCTTGGGAACTTGGCAGTACGGCCAAGACTCTTACCGTATGCAATATCCTCATATGTAAGCACCAGGCCATCGCTAGGAATATCATAATCGACAATCTTCCTGGCAAAATTATCAATCTCATCTAATATTGTTGCTTCATTAACAATGTGATGCTCGACCACATCAAAGCCCTGATTGGTCAGGAAATCAAACTGTGCCTTCCTACTGTTTCCAAATAACGAATCATCCGCAGACACAAGACTGAATGCATAGAAATATATATTACGCTTTGCAGCAATTTCATTATTAAGCTGTCGTACAGAACCAGAGCAAAGATTACGAGGATTCTTGTACTTAGCATCGACATCCTCAATCTGTTCATTAATCTTCTCGAAATCAGAGTATTTAATAATAGCCTCACCACGAATTATGAGCTCTCCATCAAAGCTTATCGAATGTGGAACATTCTTAAATACCTTCGCATTGTTGGTAATAACCTCACCAACCTCGCCGTTTCCCCTTGTTACAGCCTTAACTAACTTACCTCCATTATATGTAAGTACTACTGTAAGGCCATCTAATTTCCAGCTAAGCAGTGCATCATGGCCATTAAGCCATGTACGAAGCTCATCCCTGTCCTTAGTCTTACCAAGAGAAAGCATAGGACTCTGATGGCGTTCCTTAGGCAGTTCATCCACTGATTCATAGCCTACATTAACTGTTGGAGAATCCGACATTGTAATGCCGGTAGTCTTCTCAAGCTCTACAAGCTCATCATACAGTGCATCATATTCATAATTACTCATTATCTCTCTGTCTTCAGCATAATAAGCCTTCGAAGCCTCATTCAACAGATCGATTAATTCTCGCATTCTTTCCATCTATTTGATTCCTCTAAATCTAATGCCTTCCGTCCACATAAGCATATAGTTTATCAAGTTCTTCACCTGTCACTCTTCTGTAGGTACCTGATTTAAGCCTGCCAATCTCAACATTGGCCACTCTCACCCTTCTCAGCGAATTGACCTTAAGCCCTAACGCCTCACACATTCGCCTGATCTGACGATTAAGTCCCTGTGTCAGAATTATTCTGAATGTATAAGGACCTATAATCTCAACCTTGCATGGTCTGGTCTTAACATTAAGTTCCTTTAAGAATACTCCTTCTTCCATACTCGCCCTGAAATTATCCGGGAGCTTATTGTTAACCTTAACAATATACTCCTTCTCATGGTGATTAGCGCCTCTCATGAGTTTCTCAATAAGATCACCATCATTAGTTAGTAAAAGCAATCCTTCTGAGTCTTTATCAAGCCTTCCAGCATAGGTCACTCGGATTGGATAATCTAACACATCCTTTATCGTTACCTCAGCATGCCTGTCATTCTCTGTACAGGTCACACCTACTGGCTTATTGTATGCAAGTACTACTTTGTCATTTTTACCAGCTAATTTCCTGCCATTAACAACAACCTCATCCCCAGGTGATACTCTTACACCCATCCCTGCAACCTGACCATTAACGGTTACTTTACCGCTGTCAATCAGCTTATCTGCTTCTCTTCTGGAGCATACTCCACACTCGGCTATATATTTGTTTAATCTGGTTGAATTATCCATACACACCCATCCTATCACTAGGAGTTAATTATACCACATATTAGGTCACATATGGCTCAAGACGCCCATAGTCAGACAAAAAAAGCAGGTGTCCTAAGACACCTGCCTGTAAATTCAATGTTATTACTAAATTAGCAAATTCCCTGAGCCTTCATTGCATCTGCAACCTTAAGGAAACCAGCGATGTTAGCACCTGCAACATAGTCGCCTTCCTTACCATACTTCTTAGCTGCATCATCAAGGTTATGGAAGATGTTAACCATAATCTGCTCAAGCTTAGAATCAACTTCCTCGAATGTCCAAGAAAGTCTCTCAGAGTTCTGGCTCATCTCAAGAGCTGATGTAGCAACACCACCTGCGTTAGCTGCCTTACCAGGAACAAAGTAAACCTTGTTAGCCTGAAGGTATTCTACTGCATCTGGAGTTGAAGGCATGTTAGCACCCTCACATACTGCGATACATCCGTTAGCAACAAGCTTCTTAGCATCCTCAAGATCAAGCTCATTCTGTGTAGCACATGGAAGAGCGATATCAACCTTGATCTCCCACTGGTTTGTACCCTCTGTCTTCTTGTCATGGTACTGAGCTGATGGTCTAGCTGCTGCGTACTCTGTAAGACGTGCTCTCTTAACTTCCTTAACTTCCTGAAGAAGAGCTACATCGATTCCTTCTGGATCATAAATCCAACCTGTTGAATCTGATACTGTAACAGGCTTAGCACCCATCTGGATAGCCTTCTCACAAGCGTAGATTGCAACGTTACCTGAACCAGATACTGAACATGTCTTACCAGCAATATCAATACCATTGCTCTTAAGCATTTCCTTTGTCATATAAAGAAGACCATATCCTGTAGCCTCTGTACGAGCAAGTGATCCACCGTATGAAAGACCCTTACCTGTAAGAACACCTTCGTAAAGACCTGTAAGTCTCTTGTACTGACCATACATGAAACCGATCTCACGAGCACCTGTTCCGATATCACCAGCTGGAACATCTGTGTCAGCTCCGATATACTTCTGAAGCTCTGTCATGAAGCTCTGGCAGAATGCCATAACTTCTCTATCTGACTTACCCTTAGGATCGAAGTCAGAACCACCCTTACCACCACCGATTGGAAGGCCTGTAAGTGAGTTCTTGAAGATCTGCTCGAAACCAAGGAACTTAATGATACCTAAGTTAACTGATGGATGAAGTCTAAGACCTCCCTTGTATGGTCCAATTGCTGAGTTGAACTGTACTCTCATAGCA
>JAZLFL010000180.1:0-5144 GCA_045615825.1 Lachnospiraceae bacterium | reverse complement strand
TGTATATTTCCAGGGCGGACTCACATGGCAGCATGCCAAATTTGGTATTTTAAAAGCATATCAGTCAGTTAAAAATGCTGGCTTAATTAAGTAGATAGATTCTGAAAGGAGCACAAAAGTGGCTAATAATGCATTTGGTATAGATATTGGAACAAGCAATATCAGAATATATAATCAGGCAGATAATTCTATATTCATGGAAAAGAATATGATTGCCATTGAAAACAAGAATACACTTCTTGCCTATGGTGATTCTGCATATGATATGTACGAAAAGGCGCCTTCTAATATAGTTGCAAGCTTCCCTGTTGTTAACGGAGTTATTGCTGATATTAATAATATGGAGACTTTGATTAAGTATTTCATAAGTGATCTTAATAAGGGATCAATCAAGCCAGCTGACTATATTATTGCAGTACCTACTGATGTTACAGAGGTAGAAAAGAGAGCCTTCTATGATCTGATCCAGGATGCTGGTATTAAAGCTCATAAGATACATGTTGTAGAGAAGGCAGTTGCGGATGGTCTTGGCCTTGGAATAGATGTTAAGAACTCACAGGGTGTTATGGTAGTAAATGTTGGTTATTCCACTACAGAAGTATCTATTCTGTCCTTAGGCGGTATTGTTTTAAGCCGTCTTATCAAGGTCGGTGGTAAGGCCTTTGATGAAGATATTCGTAATGCTGTTCGTAAGGAATTCAATCTGTTTATTGGCGAAAAGAGTGCTGAGAGAATTAAGAATAATCTCAAGAGATTAGTAGAAGCCGGACAGAATGCTGTATGCTACGGAAGAGATATTGTTACAGGTCTTCCAATTGAGAAGCAGATTCCAACACCTATCCTTGATATGAGCATGCGTGATTCGTTTGGAGCAATCATTGACTGTATTAAGTTAATATTAGAGAGAACTCCACCAGAATTAGGTGCTGATATTTACAGACATGGTATCTATTTAACAGGTGGTGCTTCGCAGGTATATAATCTTGCTGAATTAATCGAAAAGGGAACTGGTCTTAAGGTCAACCTGGGCGAGGATCCAATCGATAGTGTTGTTTTAGGTCTTGCAAAAGTAATTAATGAAGATAAGTATCGTAAGTTAGCTTACGTTATTGAGGGAATGAGTCAGCGATGAGTCCATTAGTTAAACGTAAGAAGGAGAGGTATACATTACCTACAATTTATATCCTTCTTATTCTTACGCTTGTATGCGTAATTACGATGGTATTATCCTTTACAACTAATATATTGTCTAAGCCTCTAAATGCTATTGGAAGTGTTCTTGTTCCGTTTGAAAAGGGACTAACTAATGTTGGTACATCAATATTAGACAGAACAGAGAATTTCAAAACTCTTCAGGAAGTATTGGAAGAGAATGAGAAGTTAAAGGCCCAGATTGCAGAGCTTACTGAGGATAATACATCTTTACAACAGGATAAATATGAACTTACCAAGCTTCGTGAATTATATGAGCTTGACGGCGAGTATAAGGAGTACAAGAAGACTGGAGCCAGAATTATAGCAAGAGATGCAGGCAACTGGTATTCGAACTTTGTTATCGACAAGGGCTATAACGATGGTATCCAGACAGACTGTAATGTTATCGCAGGCAGTGGACTTGTTGGACGTGTTACAGATGTTGGTCCTAATTATGCCAAAGTAGTATCTATTATTTCAGATAACATTAATACCAGTGGTATGGTGCTCTCAACAGGAGATAATCTTATTACTACTGGTAATCTGGAATTCATGAAAAGTCTGGGCGTTATTGAATTCAGTCAGCTTGTAGATTCAGACAATCTGGTTAGTCATGGTGATAAGGTAGTTACTTCCAATATTAGCGATAAGTACCTTCCAGGAATTCTTATTGGTTATATAGAGATCATTAATACTGACTCTAACAATATGACTAAATCTGGAACCTTAATGCCTGTAGTAGACTTCCGTCATTTGGAAGAAGTATTGGTTATTACAAAGTTAAAGGAATCGACATATTAAAGAATGAATGCTCTTATTTCAGCTTTATTTTTAATAATAGGATTTTCATTGCAGTCAACCCTTTTGTCACAGTTCACGATTGGTGGAATAGCACCTAATCTGTTAATAATTATTGTGGCAACTGTTGGATTTATTCATGGTAATAAATTCGGTATGATTACAGGATTTGCTGCCGGACTGATACTTGATATCTACTTTGGTAGTGTCATCGGTCTGTATGCAATGATTTATATGTATATTGGCTATATTAATGGTCTGTTCAAGAAGATTCTGTATGAAGGCGATTTTAAGCTTCCGTTTGGTCTTATTATTGCAAGTGATCTGCTTTACGGACATATATGCTATGTATGCATGTTTTTGATTAAGGGTGACTTCAGATACTTATATTATCTAAGAAGTGTTATCCTTCCAGAGGTTGTATATACCTCAGTTATTGCATGTGTATTATTCCCTTTTATGAAACTGATATTTGGAATTACACAAAAGATTTTTGTAGAGGAAGAAGAAACAATTGGCTAGAAGACAGGTTAGTGATAATTTCATCAATTCCATAGTCGGAAGAACCTTAGTATTCTTTATTTTTATTATTATTGTAGCTTCTGTTCTTATCGGTAGAATATTCTACCTTCAGATCATTAATGGTGAAGAAGCTTTAAATGATTTTGCCTTAAAGATCAGAAAAGAGAGAACAATTAACAGTACCAGAGGAAAGATATACGACAGAGAAGGCAAGCTGCTTGCATATAATGAACTTGCTTATAATGTAACAATCGAAGATGTATATGAATCTGGTCCATATAAGAATTCGGATTTAAATGCCACTCTTCTTAAGACAATTAAGATTCTTGAAAGTAATGGTGATACAACCATTGGTGATTTTAATATCATTCTTAATGAAGACAAACAGTTCGAATTCACTGTGTCTGATACAAGGAAGAAGAGATTCTTAGCTGATATTTATGGCCGACCTGATATGAGTAAGCTTAAGTATGAGGAAGAATCTGCATCTGCACAGGATGTAATGGATTACCTGTGTGGATACAGTAAGTTCGGTATTGGAGAATCTTTAGATCCTGATAATCCAAAGGACACCTTTGTTATAGGCAAGGGTTATACAAAGGAACAGATTCTTAAGCTTGTAACAATCAGATATGCTATGAGTCTTAACAGCTTCCAGAAGTATATTCCGACTGTAATTGCTACTGATGTAAACAGCAAGAGTGTCTCTACCATAATGGAGAACTCTGATAATCTGCTTGGTGTTGCCATAAGTGAGGATAATATCAGAAAGTATAACGATAGTATCTATTTCTCACAGATTATTGGATATACAGGCAAGATATCCGAGGATGAGCTTACTACATTTAATAATCTTAATTCTGCGGAAGCATTAGCTGAGACAGAGAAGGCAAGAAATGACTATGTTCTGACAGATATGGTTGGTAAGGCCGGTATCGAGAAGACAATGGAGACATATCTTCAGGGTGTTAAGGGTAGTGAGACAGTATATGTTAATAACCTTGGTAAGGTAATTGAATCTACCAAGACTGTAGATCCTATTGCTGGTAATGATGTGTATCTTACTATCGACAGAGATCTTCAGGTTGCTACTTATAATATTCTTGAACAGAACCTTGCAGGTCTTCTTGTTAGCAAGATTCAGAATGTTAATGAATTCAAGCCTGCTGATAATATGAACGCTTCCAAGTTCATTATTCCTATTACGGATGTATATTATCAGCTGTTTAATAACAGTATTATTGATATTCCTCATTTATCAGCTGAGGATGCCGGTGAGAACGAGCAGCGCATCAATGAATCCTTTAATACTAAGAGAAATAATGTAATTGAGCGAATTAACAGAGAGCTTAGAGAGAATGATATTCCATATGAAGATTTGTCTGAAGAATATCAGATCTACGAAAGCTATATCATATCAATGCTTAATGAGAATGGTATCATCGTTGATTCATTAGTTGATAAGGAAGATTCTGTTTATCTTGCATGGAGAGTTGATGAGACTATTTCAATGGCAGAGTATCTTAAGTACTGTATTAGCAAGAACTGGATTGATGCTACCAAGATTGAACTTGTTTCTGAATATTCAGATTCTGCTGAAGAATATGAGAGACTCTGCGATTATATACTAGATACACTTAGAGAGAGTAATTCATTCGCCAAGAGAATGTACAAGTATATGATACGTAATGGCGAGATTACAGGATATACTATCATAGCTACGCTTCTTGAACAGGATGCAATATCAATTACAGCTGAAGAGCAGAAGAAGTTCTATAACGGTGTAATGAATGCATATAACTTCATGCTGTATCTGATTGAGAACCTGTATATTACACCTGCACAGCTTGCACTTGATCCATATTCAGCTTCATGTGTAATCACTAATGTTAAAGGTGAAGTACTTGCACTTGTTACTTATCCAAGCTATGACAATAACCGTCTGGCTAATAGTATAGACGCTGTATATTATGCTAAGTTGCAGAACGATTTATCCAAACCATTATGGAATTATGCGACACAGCAGAAGACAGCTCCCGGATCTACATTCAAGATGGTATCCTCAACAGCTGCACTTATGGAAGGTATAGTTAATACCACATCAACCATTACATGTAGAGGTTTCTTCGACAGATTCGAGAACGAAATCTACCGATGCTGGGCATACCCAAGTTCACATGGTCCGCTTAATGTAGCAGGTGGTATTGAGAATTCATGTAATGCTTTCTTCTATGAGGTTGGTTATCAGTTATCGCTTGATGATAATGGCATATATAAGGAAGACCTTGGTCTTGAGAAGCTGTATAAGTATGCTGATATGTTCGGATTATCTGAGAAGTCAGGTATTGAGATAGAAGAGTCAGAGCCAGAGGTATCAGATGCGTACCCAGTTCTGTCTGCGATTGGTCAGGGTACTAATAACTTCACAACAGTTGGACTTGCCAGATACATTACAACGGTTGCTAACAACGGAACATGCTATAAGTTAAGCGTATTAGACCGTGTATCTGATTCTAATGATAATCTGATTAAGGACTTCACTCCTCAGATTCGTAATGTTGTTGATCTCCCAAGTGCTTACTGGAATTCAATCCATTCCGGAATGAAGAGAGTAGTTGAGAAGAAGGCAT
>JAZLFL010000179.1:0-14677 GCA_045615825.1 Lachnospiraceae bacterium | reverse complement strand
CCACCACGTTACAAGTGGGGCAGCCTGCAGCGCGGCCAACGCTCTATAATGGTACTTTTTATTTGTGTATGCTGTTATTCGTTGTTCTTTAATACGTAGGTCATGAAGCGGTTGCCGTTCGCTTCGAACATCTCGCGTGCGTCATTGCGGCCGATCTTGTAGATTTCGCCGCGTACTGGGTCCATGACTACGATGTTCTGTTCATTGAAGCCGATGATAAGCATCGCATCCCCGTTATTCATAAGTGCCAGTACCGGAATGTCCTTGTTGACGTAGTATAACATCATATCCATTGTACAGCCGGTCAGGTTAAGCACGTATGCGTCAGATAAGTTGGCATTTAAGATGTCCGATACTGAGGCACCTGTTGACAGGGTATACTCTGTATTACGTGATATTCCCTGGAACTTTAGCATAGCATCTAAGCATACTGCGAGGGAGTTCTTATTCTCCGTAACAGAGCTTTCCGTGATTGCCATAATCTGATTACGTGCTACCGTCTCACCTCTTCTGTATATCTCATTACCACTTAAGTCTGTAACAGTTCCTCTGATTGCGTAGGCCGAATCAACCGCCTTGGCGACCTTGTCATAGATTCCTACAATCTCTCCATCACCATAGACTAAGAATCTGTCCTTTTCCTCTGTGGTATTAATGATTACATTTCTTCCACCTTCGTAGAGCACCTCACGCGGGGTAAGCATCTTCATGCTCTTGGTATCCACAATCTTCTTAAGCTTAATCTGAGTAATTCTCTCATACAGCTCGGTATTCGCATACTCAATAGTATTCTTACCCGGATTCACCTCTGTATTGTTAGTGATATGATCGTCTGTGATAGGAATAAGCGCACCGTTTTCATCCTTCTTGGCTCTATGAAGGGTAATCTGGTTATTCTCAATCTCACCGCTTGTAACGTAGATATCTTCGAAGGTGTACTCCTTCAGAATATCGCCCTCACCATTCTGGATGATAATTCTGTTCATTGGGATTGTTACATCACCAAGCTTGTTCCTGATCAGATCATCCTCGTAGCTTATACCATATATAAGATCCTCGTTCATGAAGCCCATTGGCTTAACATACTCGAACCTGTTCTTCTCAACATATTCCGTTCGTCCGTTAGTAAGACTCATTACAGTAAGATTGGAGGTGATGTTATTCTCATCCGCCTCATCCTTGTCCTGCCATACGAAGGTTCTGGCACTCTTGGATACAAAGAAGGTATCTTCATTGATATTGCCGGCAATCACCTGAACCTCACGTGTTCCTGCAAGTATACGATATACAACGCCATCTATGAATACGAAGAGATCTCCCGCTGTATTGTGGAAGCTTAAGGTCTCTATATCACTCATTAAAATATCCTGCGATCCAAGATATGGAATAAATACCTGTTCTTCGATGGTATTAAGCTGGCTGTTATAATAGTACTGCTCTACGCCAACCTCGCCTTCGTGAATACCTCTGTTCATATATCCGTATACAAGGAAGGCCACGTTACCATTCTCTTCCACATCAAGAATCTTAACCCTTGCCCCCCTGTATCTGCTTCTGTAATCATCGGACGGAAGGTCATAGAAGGCAAAGAGTCTCTCCAGCTTATTATCCGTAGCATTATAACAGTACAGACGGCCATCATTCTCGAAAGCAAGAATCTCACCATCTTCACTCTCCATCATCTGAACCGTCTTGCTCTGGATACCCATCCCTATCTTGTCATTAGCAAAGGAGTTCTTATCCATAATGAAAATCTCATCCATTTTTCTATCAAATGAAAGCAGATAATTCCTCTGCGAAGTCACACGAATTCGATAGAACTCAGTTATGTTATAGAAATGCTCAGTCCTGTTCTCAACCGTACTGACTACATACTTCATCTGGATTGATGCCATTGTGTCACCAATTTCCTCGATGGTCATCTCCGGCATGCTCTTAAGACGCGGAGTCAGATTGCCCCATGTCAGCTGATTCATACTGCTATGAATTGTTACCTCACCAAGAGTTGTGTTATCCCCCTCGGCATTAGGCTCCATATATGCCGACAGTTCCTTGATATTGTCCTTGGAGAAGGTCTTATTATTGAAGTCTGTCACGAACGCAAGCTTATCTATTGGATTGGCTTTCTCATTCTGGATAACCCTAGTGTAATAATATACTGTACGCTCATCAGAAAGCTCCAAAATGATTATAAGATTATATTCCTTATTAGCCTCAATAAGGTCCTTAAGGTTAACATTGCACTCGGTATAATCCGAGTAATCGTTGTAGCTTAATACCTGTGTGTCCTCTATTAATCTATTACCATCGGCACTACGCACTTCTATCCTGATAGAAGAGACAGTCTCACCGTATTTATCAATCTTAAATCTAACCCCTCTGTCATCACCAATTGGTGTCACAGAATCTCTCAGAGTGCTGCAATCCATCTTGGTAAGATAGCCGTGCATCTCATTGACATAGGTACCATCGTAATCTATATAAGCTACTGGCAGGCTTGGGGCAGACATATCTACCGTCATGTCAGTAGTACCCTGATTCAGATATATTTCAAAGAATAATAATGCCAACAGGAATGTGGCAATTATCACTCCCCATCTAATCAAATTCTTTTTCATAAATAAAAATGCATTTAGACCATGTACCTGTAAGGCACATGGTCTAACAACT
This sequence comes from Lachnospiraceae bacterium, assembly GCA_045615825.1. Lineage (GTDB taxonomy): Bacteria > Bacillota > Clostridia > Lachnospirales > Lachnospiraceae > Colinaster. The sequence continues at coordinate 12,007 of JAZLFL010000179.1, read as the reverse complement.
CTAAATTAACTATTAATTATGAGAATTAATTCTAGCTATAGCTCTCTGAAGTGCGGCTTCGGCACGAATAACATCAAAGCCCTGGGCTTTCTCACTTATTCGCTTCTCAGCTCTCTCTTTAGCAGATTCTGCTCTTGCTATATCAATCTCATCCGGCCACTCGATTACCTCAGCAAGTATTGTCACACTGTCCTGCAGTATCTCTACGAAGCCTGAGTGTAAGGCAGCCTTTTTAACCTCATCCCCAGTAATTGTAAGCACACCTGGCTTAACAATAACTGTCATTGGAATATGGTTCTTATATACACCAATCTCGCCCTCTGTTGTATTGAACTCAACCATAGTAGCTTCGCCAGTATAGAAGACTCTCTCAGGTGTAATAACTTTAATTGTAAACTTATTATCTTCTGCCATACCTTAAATCTCCAATAGCATTACTTAACACGAGCGATTACGTCGTCAATGCTTCCGGCATTAAGGAAGTAACTCTCTGGTACGTCATCATGCTTACCTTCAAGAATCTCCTTGAAGCCTCTGATTGTCTCAGATACAGGAACATACTTACCTTCAAGTCCAGTGAACTGACCAGCTACGAAGAATGGCTGTGACAGGAATCTCTGAATCTTACGAGCTCTTGATACAACGAGCTTATCATCTTCACCAAGCTCATCCATACCAAGGATAGCGATGATATCCTGTAACTCCTTATACTTCTGAAGGATCTCCTGAACACCTCTTGCTACATTATAATGCTCCTCACCAACGATTCTTGGATCAAGAATACGTGATGTAGACTCAAGTGGATCAACCGCTGGGTAAATACCAAGCTCAACGATTGAACGGCTAAGAACTGTTGTCGCATCAAGATGCGCAAAAGTTGTAGCTGGAGCTGGGTCTGTTAAGTCGTCGGCTGGTACATATACAGCCTGAACCGATGTAATAGATCCATTCTTAGTAGATGTAATTCTCTCCTGAAGAGCACCCATCTCTGTCTGAAGTGTTGGCTGATAACCAACGGCTGAAGGAACTCGACCAAGAAGAGCCGAAACCTCTGAACCAGCCTGAGTAAATCTGAAGATGTTGTCAATGAATAACAACACATCCTTACCAGCCTTATCACGGAAATACTCAGCCATTGTAAGTCCTGTAAGACCTACTCTCATACGAGCTCCTGGTGGCTCGTTCATCTGACCGAATACCATTGTTGTCTTATCAATAACGCCTGACTCCTTCATCTCGTAGTACAGGTCATTACCTTCTCTTGTACGCTCACCAACACCTGTGAATACTGAATATCCGCCGTGCTCTGTTGCGATATTACGGATTAACTCCTGAATAAGAACTGTCTTACCTACACCGGCACCACCGAAAAGACCGATCTTACCACCCTTCTGATAAGGACAGAGGAGGTCAACTACCTTGATACCTGTCTCAAGGATCTCTGCCTCTGTAGCCTGCTCAACGAACTCTGGAGCAGGTCTGTGAATCGGCTCGTATGTGGTTACTTCAGGTGCTGGTAAATTGTCAATAGGCTCACCTAATACATTGAACATTCTTCCAAGTGTATTCTCACCAACTGGAACTGAGATTGGAGCTCCTGTTGCGATCGCATCCATACCTCTAACAAGTCCGTCTGTTGGGCCCATGGCAATACATCTTACTGTATCATCACCAAGGTGCTGTGATACTTCGACAACAAGAACACCACCGTTCTGTCTGTCAATCTTGATAGCTTCGTTAATCTCTGGTAAGTTACCATCTGAGAACTTGATATCAAGTACGGCACCGATGATCTGTGTAATCTTTCCTACACGCTTATCTGCCATTATTTTTTCCTCTCTAATATTTCTAATTTCGTACTATCACTAACTCTGTGCCTGCGAACCAGCAATGATCTCAGTAAGCTCCTGAGTAATAGAACCCTGACGAGCTCTGTTATACTGAAGAGTCAACTTGTCAATCATCTCTTCGGCATTGGATGTTGCATTATCCATCGCCTGCATTCTGGCACCATTTTCACTTGCTACAGATTCAACCATTCCACCGTAAATAATACTTGTTACATACTTAGGAATAATCATATCAAGGGCTTCTGTCTCCTCTGGTTCGAAGTTCATTGGAGCTTCTGCCTTTGTCTCTGTCTGCTCTATCTCCTCTGTCTCTACAGGAAGCAGCTTAATGAGCTTTGGCTCATGCACAACAGTATTCTTGAAGAATGTATAAGCAAGATAAATCTCACCAATCTCTCCAGCTCTGTAAGCATTAAGTAATACTGCGCTGAGTCTCATTGCATCAATATACTCTGGAGCATCAATCATGCTAGAGTAGTCTTCAGCAAGTTCGTAGCCATATCTGTTCATCGCCTCACGGCCCTTCTTACCAAGGGTATAGATTCGAAGATCCTCATCCTTAAGCTCACCTCTTGTAATAAGCTTAACTACGTTAGAGTTGTAACCACCAGCTAATCCTCTGTTACCAGTAATCATGATAACAGCCTTCTTACTGCTGCCATTACCAGTGATGAATGGATGATCTATATTACCTGACTTAGCTAACATAGACTGTACTGTGCGGTACATATAATCAAAATATGACTTACTATTCTCTGCTATCTGCTTGCTTCTCTGAAGTTTAACAGTAGACACAAGCTTCATGGCCTTAGTGATCTGTCCAGTACTTTGTATACTACCTTTACGTCTTTTGATGTCTCTCATAGACGCCATAGATTATCACCTTCCAATCCGCTTATTTGAACTGTGTCTTGAACTCCTCGATTGCCTTCTTTAAGAGTGCATCTGTAGCATCGCTAATCTGCTTCTCTGAAGCGATGTTACCTGGAATCTCAGGATACTTTGTATCTAAGAACTCGAAGAGCTCTGCCTCGAATCTTGTAATATCACTTACTGGGATATCGAGGAGATACTTATTAGTTGCTGCATAAATAATGATTACCTGATACTGTACAGGCATTGGCTTGTACTGTGGCTGCTTAAGGATCTCCTTAATTCTTTCACCCTGTGCAAGCTTTTCCTTAGTATCATCATCAAGCTCTGAACCAAACTGAGCGAATGAAGCAAGCTCTCTGTACTGAGCAAGCTCTACTCTGATAGGTGCAGCAATCTTCTTCATAGCCTTGATCTGAGCAGCACCACCAACTCGTGATACTGAAAGACCTGCGTTAACAGCTGGTCTGAAACCAGAGTTGAACATCTCTGTCTCAAGATAGATCTGGCCATCTGTGATAGAAATAACGTTAGTTGGGATGTATGCAGATACATCACCAGCCTGAGTCTCAATAATAGGAAGCGCTGTAAGAGAGCCTCCGCCGTACTCATCGCTCATACGAGCAGCTCTCTCAAGAAGTCTTGAGTGAAGGTAGAATACGTCTCCAGGATAAGCCTCACGTCCTGGTGGTCTCTTAAGAAGTAATGAAAGTGTACGGTAAGCTGTAGCATGCTTACTTAAGTCATCATAGATAACTAATACATCTTCACCATTCTCCATCCATTCCTCACCAATAGCACATCCTGCATATGGTGCAATATACTGTAATGGTGCAAGCTCACTGGCTGTAGAAGCTACAACTGTTGTATAAGCCATTGCGCCATACTCTTCTAAAGTCTTAACGATATTAGCTACTGTAGATGCCTTCTGACCGATGGCAACATAGATACACTTAACACCCTGTCCCTTCTGGTTGATGATTGTATCAATTGCAATAGCTGTCTTACCTGTCTGACGGTCACCAATGATTAACTCTCTCTGTCCTCTTCCGATTGGAACCATTGAGTCAATAGCCTTGATACCTGTCTGTAATGGAGTATCAACCGACTTACGTGTGATAACGCCGGAAGCAACTCTCTCAATCTGACGATATTTTTCAGTCTGGATAGGTCCCTTGCCGTCAATTGGCTGACCTAACGCATTAACAACACGACCAAGCATAGCGTCGCCTACAGGTACCTCAACAACTCGTCCTGTAGTCTTAACTATATCTCCCTCGTTGATATTCTTCTGATTACCAAGAAGAACTACACCAACGTTGTCCTCCTCTAAGTTAAGTACCATTCCGAATACTTCACCTGGGAACTCAAGGAGCTCACCCTGCATAGCCTTCTCGAGACCATGTACACGAGCGATTCCGTCTGCAACCTGAATAACTGTACCAACGTCTGATACCTCTAATTCATTAGCATATCTCTTGATCTGATCCTTGATGACTGAACTTATCTCTTCTGGTCTTAAATTCATGGATCTGTTCCTTTCTATCTCGCAGCTAGCCTAACTGAATCTTCATCAGTTCCTGCTGCAGTTTCATTACCTTAGTATGTACACTACTGTCTACTACTCTGTCGCCAATACGGATCTGCATTCCTCCGATGAGTGTCTCATCAACAGAATAATTCATCTCCATGCTCTTGTAGTCCGTAGTGTCTAAAAGCTTCTGTTCAACTGCCTTCTTCTGTGCATCTGACAGTTCTACCGGAGTTGTAACATAAGCCACACCGATGCCCTTAAGCTTCTTAACTTCATCTGTAAAATACTGAAGGATCTCATCAATCTGTAAAAAACGTCCCTTAGTAACAATCATTACTAGGAATCCCACGAGTTCATCACTAACTCTTCCCTTGAATACGTTCTCAACGACTTCAATTTTCCCTTCAAGAGAAATACGTGGATTATTGATGAGCTTACCGAAGTCCGGATTGTCAGCAAGTACCTTCGAGATACCTTCGATCTCACTTGCAAAGACTTCGACTTTTTCTTCCTCGACAGCTACCTCAAGCAAGGCATCGCCATATGTCTTAGATATTAGCTTAGCCATGTGCTGTCACCTATCTCTTTCAATGTATCTTCAACCAGGCGATCCTGAACAGAACCGTCCATCTTTTCGCCTATTACCTTCTCAGCCATAACTGATGCTACTGCAATCATTTCCTTCTTAACATCATCAGCTACACGCTGCTTCTCAAGCTCTGCCTCTGTATTAGCTCTCTCAACAATTCCCTTAGCATCTTCCTTAGCCTTTGCTACGATTGATGCTTCATTATCAAGTGCCTTCTTTCTAGCTTCACTTAAGATTGCTTCGGCTTCCTTGTTGATATCATGTAATTTCTGCTCGTACTCTGCCTTAAGAGCCTCTGCTGCTTCTTTACTCTCCTTAGCATCGTCGATATCCTTCTTAATACCTTCCTGTCTCTTCTGTAAGAACTCTCTTGCAGGGTTGAAGAAGAAGTATGAAGCAAAGAAGAATAATGCAATAACAGCTATAAGAGTAAGTGTTGCATCTGCTAACAGCTGAAAATCAAGATCAAATAATCTTGGTGTCATCTCATCTGCAGCGGCAAGTACTAAGCCCGCATTTAATAATTGATTCAACTGACTGCCTCCTTTCTCTTAGTTTAATCTAAATTCCGAAGGCTTTATTTTGCCAGTGGCTTAACAAAGATAAGAATCATAGCGATAAGAAGACCGTAAAGACCTGTTGTCTCTGCAACGGCCTGACCAAGTAACATAGTACCTGTGATATCACCCTTAGCGCCTGGGTTACGTCCAACTGCACTAGCTGCATGACCAGCTGCAATACCCTGACCTACACCAGGTCCGATACCTGCGATAACCGCAAGACCTGCACCGATTGCTGAGCAACCTAAAATAAAGTTTGTGTTGAATTCCATAATTCATTCCTCCATGTAATAAATAATTTGTAAAAATGTGAGCCTCTATGCTCTCTTTAATTCGTGTTCATTGCATCTGAGATATATGTCATAGTAAGCATACAGAATACATATGTCTGAATTGCTCCTGAGAACAAATCAAAATAAACATGTAATGCAGCCGGCCATACAATGGCAATCTTACTAAGTAAGCCATAAATCAGTGCCATCATTACTGTGCCTGATAATACGTTAGCGAAAAGACGTAATGACAATGAAATAGGTACTGCGACATCTCCAATAACATTAATTGGTGCCCAGAATGGCCATGGATCACATAATCCCTTTAAGAAACCGGAAACCTTCTGGTATCTGATCTTATTAACAAAAATCAGTGTAAAGGTCATAAGTCCTAATGGCAATGTCGTACCATAGTCTGCTGTAGGCGGCCTCAAGCCAAGTAAGCCCGATATATTACTGAACAATATGAAAATAAATATCGTTCCAATGTAGTTACGGAAATTCTGACCATTCTTACCCATGGTAGAATCAACCATACCATCAAGCTTCTCCACTATAAGCTCTACAATGTTCTGAAATCCTGTTGGCACTTCGGACGCGTTCTTCATGACTCTGCCCGCAATGTACAGGAAAACAAACAGTGTCAGCAGCACAATCAAAGTGCACACGTGAGTTGTTGTTATCCAAACCTTATGTCCTAAAAAGCTATACGAGAATATGCCATGGACCATAAAGTCGATCTCATCATCTGCGGATAACAAAATTCCTGGATTCATACATTCACCTCCTATCTATTTATTTTATTTAAAATTTTCTTCATTAAAGGTTGAAGATATGCTCCAATCTTCAGCCCCATAATTCCTAAGAAAGCTGCCAGCGGATAGGCAAAATCCGTCAGGCACAAAACAAGGAAAATGATAAGTATAACACCATAACGTATCATACTCCATCTGGTAGCAAAGCTCACTGCCCCCTTCTCATTATCAGCATTGATAGTGAGGTTACGATCAAGGGCCCACCACATATGAATGGCACTAAGTACGGCAAGCAGTGCTCCAATCCACAGTCCAATCGTGTATGCCGCCATACTTGGCACAAACCACATACCGATCAACTGACATACCACTGTAAACAGCAGTATTCCCATAAGAAGTTCAAGTAAAGTCTCATCTATCTTACTTGTCATTCTTATATTCCTTCCTGGCCAGAATATATATATTGCGTGCTCCGGCCGCTGCTCCTATAAAGAACATAATAATAAAAATAAAGCTTGTTCCAAGCCTGGAATCCAAGAAATATCCAATGCCTGAACAAAGGAAAATCGGGACAAGCATATTGATGGAAAACTGCGAAACATATGTAAGAATTCTTAAGTTGTTTGATTCTTTTTTCACATGTAATTCCTTTCGTCCCAATTAGAGTCTATTATACTAAATTTGCACGTATTTTGCAAAGAAAATGCGTATCATAAACTGCGCCGAAAAACGCCCTTTTTATCGCTTAATTTCCCATTGACTTAATGCTAATCACCGAGTAACATTTAATGCAAATAATTCACTATGTAAAACAAATATGCAGGCAGACTTTTCGGAGGTTAATTATGTATCCAACCCTTTATCGCAGGCGTCTAATTCCTGATGAATGTATCAGGCTTAAAGATGATACAATCCTATACATGGATGATAAAATTCTTGTAACCAGCTGGAAGACGCTCAAGCCGCGTAAGGATTTTCACCACGGATATTCCTGCTACTTTTTCGAGGACGGAATTAAGGTAAGCCAGTTCTTAAAAGAGGATGGCTCTTTACTGTACTGGTATTGCGATATCGTAACCTTCGAGAGAAACGAAGAAGAGAACACTCTTACAGTTATTGATCTATTGGCAGATGTAACTGTTGATGCCCTGGATGTTATGAATGTCTTAGATATTGACGAGCTGTGCGAGGCTAAGGAAAAAGAGATGATTACTGAAAATCAGTTCTTCATCTCAGTCAAGCAGCTGGGCTCACTGATTGCCACGATCCAAAAGGGTGAGTTCGGAAAGTATACCGATGTTTTGCTGGCTCACATCAACTAATTAAGGGACGACCATATGGTCGTCCCTTTTGATTAATAGAAAATATGTGATCCAATCTGAATGCCGCTAAGGCCCTCAATAGGAGTCCTGAAGTATACGCAGCTTCCCACATTGGTCTGGCCTGACATAGCCTCGTCTGCTGCCTTGTAGCAGGCGGCTGTGGCTCTGTTCTCCGCAAGAGCCAGTGCAAGATGTCCGTCTCCAACAGGAGAGAACTGCTTATTCTGGTATATTACTCCGACAACTGTATCCGGATATACTGACGAAAGCACTCTGTTAATAACAACAGCGCCAACCGCAAGCTGACCGGCATATGGCTGGTTGCCCGCTTCACAGTATATCAGGTTGGCGAGCAGCATTCTGTCACCCTCCTGGAAGGATACCTCTGAGATATCTCTCCAGTGAGACTGCGCCGCCAATTTAGAAAGAGCAATTTCTTCAGCCAGCTTCTTCTTCAGCTCGGCAATATTCTGCTCTTCTTCTGCAACCTTGGCTGCATATGCATCAGCAACCGCTTCGGTCGCTGCAATCTGTCCCTTATACTGACCAATCGAACGGGAAGTATCATTAACATATCCCGTCACTTTACTCTGCTCAGCAACTACCTCAAGATGGTAGTCATCAAGCTCTGCCTTTTCCTCCTCAAGCTTCGCCTTGGTCTCTTCCACATTAGCTCTGGTCTGCTTGAACTGGATAAGCATCTTCCTATCATATTCAGATAACTGCTCAATATAATTATTCTTATTAAGGAACTCTCCAAAGCTTGCGCTTGTAAAAAGCATCTCAGCATATGTCTGTTCTTTCCTCTCGTACATGAACTGAATACGCTTCTTCATCGCTTCGTACTGGGCTTCTTCTACAGCGATAGCCTCTTCGAGATCAGCTTCGGTCTCTTCAATCTCCCGCTTCTTATCCCTGATCTTGTCTTCAAGATCCTCAAGGTTATTGCTTACTTCAGTAAGCTGTTCATTCAGCTGGTTAAGCTGTCCCTGCAGCGAGTCCTTAACACCATTAAGCAATACAATATTCTCTTGTGTCTCCTGCAGCTTGCCCTGAGTCTCCTTATGTGCATTCTGCGCCTCTTCCAAGGCCTTCTTGGCAGATTCAACATCTGCGTAGGCATGGCCTAATGGAAACAGTGCAATACACATACTAAGGATAAGACCCGTAGCAACCAGCCTACGTAAGCGTCTACCCATACGAATAAATGCCCTTATACCTCAATCTTCAGAACTTTTCCTGAGTGCTCGTACTTCCTGTAGGTTACACCGGCAGCATCAAACATTCTCTTCGATGCAATATTGCCAGGTGTACCATCGTACTTGTCACTGTCATAGATAACTGTCTTAATTCCGCTCTGAATAATAGCCTTGGCACATTCATTGCATGGGAACAAAGACACATAGAGCTTGGATCCTACAAGGCTTCCGCCCCTGTAATTAAGAATCGCATTAAGCTCACTATGAGTTACATAGGCGTACTTAGTCTCAAGCATATCGCCCTCTCTCTCCCATGGGAAATCCTCATCGGAACAGCCATTAGGGAAACCGTTGTAACCCATTGATAAAATCTTATTATCTTCACCTACTATACAGGCTCCCACCTGCGTATTAGGATCCTTGGAACGCATACCCGCAAGCTTGGATATGCCCATAAAATATTCATCCCAACGGGTGTAATCTTCTCTCTTCATAGTGCCCCCACTATAGAAACAGGTTAATTACTTAGTACCGAAGATTCTGTCACCTGCATCACCAAGACCTGGAACAATATAAGCATGCTCATTAAGCTTCTCATCTAATGCACCAATGTAGACATCTACATCTGGGTGAGCCTTTGTAAGTGCCTCAACACCTTCTGGAGCTGCGATGATGCACATAAAGTGAATATTCTTACAGCCCTTATCCTTAAGCATTGTGATAGCAGCAGCTGCAGAACCACCTGTGGCAAGCATTGGATCAACTACGAATACTTCTCTCTCGCCACAATCCTCTGGAAGCTTGCAGTAATACTCAACTGGAAGATGTGTCTCTGGATCTCTGTAGAGACCAATATGGCCAACCTTAGCAGCTGGGATGAGTGTAAGCACACCATCAACCATACCAAGACCTGCTCTTAAGATAGGCACGATAGCCATCTTTCTACCCTTAAGCTCCTTAACTGTTGTCTCACAGATCGGAGTCTTGATTGTAACATCTGAAAGCTGAAGATTTCTTGTAGCCTCGTAGCAGATAAGCATAGCAATCTCAGATACTGTCTGTCTGAAATCCTTAGTACCTGTGTCCTCGCGACGGATGTAACCAATCTTATGCTGAATCAGTGGATGATCCATAACCAATACTTTTGCCATTTTAATTTCCTCCTAATACTTATACTTTATTCCATGTCCCATGCTTCGATGAGATCCACTCTTCTCTGATGTCTCTCCCCTCCAGAGAATGGTGTATCAAGGAATGTATCAACTATTTCATATGCCATATTTGTACCAATCAATGCTGCTCCCATTGAAAGCATATTGGCATCATTATGAAGTCTTGTCATCTTAGCAGATAATGGCTCGCTGCAAAGTGCACATCTAATACCAGGTGTCTTGTTCGCTGCCATTGAGATACCAATACCTGTAGTACAGATAACAATACCTCTCTCGCATTCTCCACTTGCTACAAGGCTTGCTGCCTTATGTCCGAATATTGGATAATCACAAGATGACTTATCTGGACATCCAACATCGATTACTTCGTCACCTCTCTCTTCAAGGTGCTTCTTAACAAGTTCCTTCAGATCATATCCGCCATGATCACTACCAATTGAAATCTTCATTTTTCTTCCCTCCAATATATATTATGTTAACCAATCCCCGGTTTTATAATTCAACTACCTGATGCCCTGCCGCCTTAAGGAGTCTGTTCATAATTGCCTGTCCTAAGTTACTGTCATCAAATGACTCGGAAAAAATGACATCCACTGACTCATCATCGAACTCTCTAAGTATCGAATACAGCTTACGGGCTATCGAATCCTCATCGGATCTTTTGCCTGCGCTCTTAACACTTATTCTGTCTAAAAGCGCTCCCTTCTCATATATCGACGAGGTCTCGTCAGTACATATGATACCAACTCTTCTGCCTACAGAGACCTGCACATTAGTCTGCTTAACAATATACTCTGTAACCTCAGCCTCATCTCCTGCTACTATGGTTAACTCACCCTTAGGAGCATAATGTCTGTATCTCATTCCCGGAGCCTTAGGCCTTTCCTTACAGTTGCCATCCATGATTGTCGGGTCTATTGCAACATCACCCACAACCTCTTCAAGCATTGCCTCAGTAATGTAACCTGGGCGCAGAATCATGGGCTTATCGCCAGTCAGATCAACAATTGTCGACTCAAGTCCAATACCCGAATCTCCTCCGTCAATAATCATATCGATGCGTCCATCCATATCCTCAATTACATACTTGGCACAGGTTGGACTTGGCCTTCCTGAGATGTTGGCACTTGGCGCTGCCACATATCCGCCACTGGCTTTAATAAATGCCAGGGCTGTCTTATGAACCGGCATTCTCACTGCCACCGTATCAAGCCCTCCAGTGGTCTCATAAGGAACTGCATCAGACTTCTTAAATATCATTGTAAGCGGACCTGGCCAGAATTTGTCTGCAAGCTTCCTGGCACTGTCCGGAATCTCATCTACAATTTTATCAAGGGCCCCAAACTCTGCTATATGCACTATCAGTGGATTATCGCTTGGTCTTCCCTTGGCTGCATATATCTTCTTACTGGAGCTGCTATTAAGCGCATCTCCGCCCAGTCCGTATACTGTCTCTGTCGGGAATGCCACAAGCCCTCCGGCCTTAATAATAGCTCCCGCTCCTTCTATCTCATCAAGGTCAATATTCGATTCATTAATCGCAGTTACCCTAGTATCCATAATTGGTTATATTCTACCACATTTTAAATTACTATTCATCCATTAAAAAAGCGGTGGGTTTTGCAACCCACCGCCTGATTAACAATATGTTAGAAGAGTTTCTTTTTCTTCTTGCCCTCTTCCTTTTCTTTTTCCTTATGCTTGCTGTCCTGATATCTCTTGGCTGCATTAAGCGAATCGTCATTAGCCGCATCAAACTTCTGAAGCAGCTCCTTAGCTTCATGTGACAGCTTGTCTGGTACCTGCACAACAAGTGTGACATACTGGTCACCACGAACGTCCTTGTTACGAAGCGAAGGAACACCCTTGCCCTTAAGTCTG
>JAZLFL010000178.1:0-20604 GCA_045615825.1 Lachnospiraceae bacterium | reverse complement strand
ACAAAGACTTCTGGAATAAGTTAAAGGGAATGAAATTAAATGGTGCCAATATTTATGTACCATATTTTGGAGTAAAAAATGGCACAGTTTCAACAGACTTTGGAGCCTACAGCAAATATGTAGATGATTTAAAGTTGGGTGCATATAATACATTAATTAGGAATTATGCAGGATATCTCGGAACGGATGATGCAAGAGTAAAGCAGCTTGCGAAGGACCTGGTTGCAGGAAACGCAGATGGTACTAAGATAGTAGGATATGAAGAATTGCTTTCAATGTATCGACGTAATGTGGCTGGTAGTGAAGTCCTTACAGTAAAGATTAAAGATTATGCACCTGGTGCTATGATAAGTGGATCGTCATCAGGAGATGCTTTCGTTGATTTGTTCGAGACGATGGACACTATGATTGTATATATAACAAGAAGTGTTCTGGCCTTAAAGAGTGAGGACTCAGAGGAAGTCGATCCAGGCACTGATCCTGAAACTATGCCTATTGATATAGTAATTGGTAGTAAGACTATTTCATACGAAAATCTTAATGGTCTAAAAAGTGATGTAAATATTTTTACAGAACCATTAAAGAAAGTCGGTGTAAATGTAGTTAACGGAACAGTAGTTAATACTGATAAAAGTACACCTCAATCAGATTATGATTTTGTTCTGCCAGACAACATTAGTGATGCTGATAAATCAAAAATGGTTGCTGCTATTGCTGGAGGCAGTGATGTTAATAATTACATAACTGTATATGGAACAATCACAGTTAGCGGTGTAAAAGGTACTGCCTATCATTTATTCTGCCTGGGTGAGGGCGGATATGTCTATAAGGGAAGTGTTCAATCTGATGAAAGCGGAGATAACTGGAGCAGAGTCGAAAATGTTTCGTCAGTATCATTCTATCATCAGACGATTACCGATGCTCATGGTACGGAGTACGCCGAGGTGTGCTCAGGAATTAGTGCACTTTATGGTGCAAAGGAGTATAGTACTGAAATGCTTTCTATAAGTCCTATAGAGCTTGGTACAGCGGGCGGTATGGAACAGAACGGCTACTATTTCGGTTTCTATTATGAAAAAGATGGCAGTGAATACGCATACATTGGACCAAAGGCTGAGAAATATGCAGGTCAGGATGAAGTGGTTGAATATGCTGATGTCAGCCCCGATGATACTTACACTGGTCCAGACGAAGGAACCGGCACAGATGGAGAAGGTGACGGCGATGAAAATCCTACATCAGGTGACGGCGATGAAGCCCCAACACCTGAAGGTGAAGACGAAGGCGGTGAAGGAACTGGCACAGGTTCAGATGCAGGAACTGGCACAGGTGGTGACGGCGAAGACACTGGTACTGGAGAATAATGAGAAGACGAATTAATAAAAACAACATAATAATTGTTATTTTAGCCTGCTTCATTGCCGGAATTGTGATGTATGGTATGCTGATCAATTCATCGCTTAAGGAAGCAAGACAGGGTAGAACTGCTTATAAGTATTCAGAGGAGCTTGATGATGTCTATTTCCCATTTGATGAGAATGAGGCGAAGCTTATCGATGAGTCTGCTCCTAATGCAGATGGTGAGACATGGGCTATCTACATGTACCTGAATGCATCCAACCTTGAATATGATGGTTATAGTCAGCTGTCTTCTTATGTTGAGTATCTGACGAAGAGAGAGTCAGATATAAGAATAGATGCAGAGAAGGAACATGCGGAAGCATTATTTACTGATTATATTCTGACTGGTGAGAAGCATAACGTTCCTCTGCCATTGTCATTCTATGAAGCTGATTACGTTAAGGGTGATTATGCTGATCTTCCAGAGGAGCATCACGAACTGAGTGACTACTGCTGGGGTTCAGATATGCTTGAGACATTCAGGAATGCAGAGTTCCCGGAGAATGTTACATATGTAGTCCAGCCAGGTGGTGCAAGAGCCTGGAGAGATGTTCAGGTTAATCCTAACAGAACAAGAAGATTTGTTAAGCAGGGCAGTGACCTTGTAGAAGTGTATGATGCACCTGTAAGTAATATGGGTGAGAGTGAGACACTGACAGATTTTCTTAACTACTGTAAGAAGTATTATCCTGCTGACCATACAATGGTTATTCTGACAGACCATGGTGGAGCCATGAATGGTTTCGGATGGGATAATGTATATAATGATGACAATCTTACTCTTAAGGAGTTAACCAAGGCATTCGATGATGCATATGGTATTGATGAAGAGAATCCACCAATTGATTTGCTTTATTACAATGCATGTCTTATGTCCAATACAGATGTTATCAATTCTATGCGTGGTGTATGTAAGTACATGATTGCAGGAGAGGAGATTGGATTATCAGCAACGGATTATTATGGCAAGCTTGCGGGCAAGCTAACCGAGAATCCTAATATGAATGCCATGCAGATTAGTAAGGCATTGATTGACTGTTATTCCAGTGACCTTGTTGAGATGGGCGCTCAGGCAGGAGCCCCACCATCGACAGGACTTTGCCTGCTTGATATGAGCAAGGCACCTAAGGTATATGATGCATATGCCATACTGGCTGGTAAGGTGCTTGGTGATGTCGCCGAGAATCCACAGCTGCTCGGAATACTTTCGAGAAATGTGGCTGAGTCTGTAAGCTTTGCAGTGGATAGCTACAGATATTATAACGTGACCGATTTAGGCCTCTGGGTTGATCAGCTTGAGGATATCTATCCAGATGAGGTTAAGGCTATTAACAGCCTGCTGGAGGATGCGGTTATATATAAGAGAGTGGATGGATATCTGAAGGATGCTAAGGGTATATCTGTTTATTATCCTAATTATGTAGATGATATCTATAGTCTTAAGATAGCACTTAATTATATAGAAGATATAAGTGAGTCCAGGGATATAAGTGCACTTTATTATTACAAACTGGCTGGATGCATGAATGAAGAGTATGCAGCTTATTGTAAGGAGAAGGACATCAGGGTTCCAGAGGCGATTAACTATGGTGCGATGAGCACGCTTAGGAATTCTGTGATAACGGCTGTTGATGATATTGGTAATGTAACGGCTACTATTGATGAATCAGCATTCCCGATTCTTACAGATGTCAGATATGAATTAAGTAAGGTTGACGAAGATATGGGCACTGTTACCTGCTATGGCGAAGACAGATTTGTTGGCTCAGATGGTGGTAATGGTATTGAGACTGTATTCGAAGGCAAGTGGGTTAATATAGGTGGTACACCATTCTATGTTAATGTAATTAATACCTATGATAATACATTCATATATGAGAGTCCTGTTATATATAAGGACTATGAGCATAAGCTGATGATTCAGTGTGATGCCGATGAGGATGGAGGCGCTGATACTTTTAAGATATTGGGGCTCAGACATCATGAGGATGAGGCGGCGACAATAGACAGGAATGTAGATGTGCTTAAGCCGGGAAGTTATATTACACCAATTTATTATGAATCAGATATTAATGGTGGCCGACTTGTGCAGACAGAGGGACCATCTGTGCTGTATAATATAAATACACGAATTCAGGATGAGAACCTTGAGGATGGTAAGTACAGAGTCCGTATAGTATATGAGGATATGCGAGGCGAGAAGGTTTATTCTGAGCCGGTTTATTTTGAGGTTAATTAATTAATAAAAGTGAGGGAGACTGAATATGAAGAAGTATGTAGCAGAATGTATTGGTACATTTACACTGGTTTTACTTGGATGTGGAACCGCTATGTTAGTAGGGTGTGATGCAGTATATGGTGGTGGATATATCTTAACAGCATTAGCTTTCGGATTGACTATTGTAGGTATGGCATATTGCGTAGGTAATATATCAGGCTGCCATATTAATCCAGCTGTTTCACTTGCTGTTTTAATGACTGGTGGAATGGAGAAGAAGGATTTCATAGGATATGTTATCTCACAGTGTGTTGGAGCTACTGCAGCTACTGGCGTACTCGCAGCTATCTTCTACGGCGGCGGATTGCTTGATATGACGGGTGGTTATGGTTCCAACGGACTCGCAGGTGTTGGTGGCAATGCAGGTGTTGGACTATTAGTAGAGTTCCTTCTTACGTTTATCTTTGTACTTGTGATCCTTGGTGTTACAAGCAAGAAGGCAGAGCATGGTTCGTTTGCCGGTATTGTAATTGGATTCACACTTGTTCTTGATCATATCTTTGGAATTGGGCTTACAGGCACATCTGTTAATCCAGCCAGATCTTTAGGACCAGCACTTTTTGCAGGTGGTGATGCGTTAAAGTGCCTCTGGGTATTCATTATTGGACCATTAGCTGGTGCTGCTGCTGCAGCACTTGTACATAAGTACTTTGAGAAGCAGGCCAAAGAGCAATTATAAAGCCTGATTAACAAGTTATGATATCTGTGATTATAGAAAGAAGAACGATGTAAATCGCTCTTCTTTTCTTGCTTTTTTTATTTTTTATCAGTTTGTCTGTATCTTGTCATTATATTATTCGTATACTAACTAAAAGGAGATTATTTTAAGTATGGAAATTATAAGAATAGAGAAAACTAACGTAAAAGAATATGAACCTTTATTGGAGACGCTTATTGGTGACAGATATGCAGAGAGCGGGCTGGAAGGACTGGAATGCTTCGTTCTTGAGAATGAAGAGACTATAGAAGTTGCAGGATTAATTGCTGTTGATATAAGCAGCCCTTTGCCTATGATTGAACTTATATATGTAATGCCACATTATCGTTATATGGGTAATGGAACGAGCCTTCTTAATGCAGCAGAAGTTGCGATGAGTATTAACGGGGCAGAAGGCATTGGCGCAATGATATATATGGGCAGGGGTTCTGAGACTAATGAATTTGATTATCCCGGGGCGTATGTGAAGGAATTCTTCGAGAAGAGAGGATATCTGCTTCTTCCTATGGAGGATGAAGAGATTGATGAGAGTATAGAACTCACATATGCAAGTAAGAATATTTAACGAGGATTACTTAACTAACAGGGTGACAGTATGGATTATAAGTATCAGCCAAATGAAACAGAGAAGAAGATAGATAAATACGAAGCAGAGAAAGAGGCGTATCTTGCAAAGTATGCTGATGAGAAGGAGACGCTCCTTAATGCCAATCAGAATAAAATTGTGGCTAAGGAAGGTACAGATAGCAAGGGTAATGCGCTGAAGATTAATGAGAGACTCTTCAAAGCCAGAGAATACCAGAATGCTGTTAAAGCAGATGAGACTATTAATAGCTCAGTAGAGAGATCCTTTGATCTGGATACAGTTCTTCAGGAGGTTAATGGTATTCAGATAAATGCGCGCAAGAAGGATGTGATTAGCGCCAAGAAGAAGCTTATCAAGAAGATTAAAGCTAATAGGGACGCTAAGACCATCATCGGCAGTGGTATGAAGAAAGTGCTTGCGAGACATGTTGTCATTGAGCCAGACCTTACAAGAACTAAGCTTGCAACGGAGGCAGAGCAGAAGAAGTCTGCAAATGGCTTTGACAAATTCGCATATAGCAAGCTCTCGGACTACAAGACAGATAAGGACTTCGTAGTTAATTACGAGAAAATAATGAAGGAACTCAATCATCAGATTGAGGAGGGATATATATCCAGACGTCATTACTATGAGCATGCCA
Source organism: Lachnospiraceae bacterium (assembly GCA_045615825.1). GTDB lineage: Bacteria > Bacillota > Clostridia > Lachnospirales > Lachnospiraceae > Colinaster. The sequence continues at coordinate 14,981 of JAZLFL010000178.1, read as the reverse complement.
ATACAAAGTCTGATGACGAGAAGTATCTTAAGGCTATGGCTAAGACTGCCACATTGGAGCGTGTTAAGGCTTACATGGAGCTTAGAGCGACTCTTGTTAGTAATGTCTACTATACTATCAATGATACAGCTGCCTTATTCAAGCTTAAGACAGCCGACCTTGAGGTGAGACTTGCAGCTGCAGAGCGTTCAGACAATAAGGAGCTCGCACTTTTCCTGCATACCCTTATCTCTATTAAGTATCTTGGCTTCAAGCCTGATGGTACCGGAAGACGCGAGGTTGAGAAGCAGATTCTCGAGGATAACAGGGAGCAGTGGCTTAAGGAGAGGACTAAGGTCGCTGGACTTGCTAACATTGATAATAAGATTGCCTACCTTGAGGACCTTAAGAAGCAGTATCAGAATGAGCTTACTATCAGAAATGCTAAGGAGGCTGAGTCTAAGGAGAAGAAGGATCTGGCTGATAAGCTTAAGAAAGAGGCTGAAGAGGAAAAGCTTAAGCTCGAGGCTCAGGCCAAGGAACTTGTTAAGGCGAATAGAGAGGAATGGCTTGAACTTGTTACAGCTAACTGTGATCTGGAGAAGTTCGGCTGCGATAAGGAGACAGTAGAGGCGCTTAAGGACTACTTCTTAATGAACCTTGCAGAGAACTATTTGCAGGGCGATCTGGAGATAAAGGATAACCAGCATTTCCGTGCCGTAATTGCGACTTTCGAGAATAGAATTCTGCAGAAGCAGCAGAGAATAACTGATATTGTCAATAATGATAAGGACATGATCACATATACCTATGGTCGTGCTGACAGAAAGAATAAGATATCAGGATATCTGTTAAGAAAATTAATGGATACTAATGAACTCTTTAAGGCTGATGATAAGGTTGAGAAAGCGAGCATCAGAAAGTATGTTGATGATGACTTCAAGAATGAGTTCTATGACAAGACTAAGCATGATAATTACAAGGAATTAGTAAAGAAATATCCTGGACTTCTTGCCAATAAGGAAGCCTGGAATTCGGAACTGGGCCTGAAATTATTAGATGGTGATAAGAGCGCCAAGACAGATGTTGAAGGCTATTATTACTTCTACTCCTATATCCTTAAGGGGATGCTTAAGGATGCCATAAAAGACGGTGTGATTAAGTCTTATCACTACCTGAAATACTATGATTATATCATGCAGGTTATGGAGGGTAAGTGGATCAATGCCCCTATGGAGGTTATTAAGGGACAGATTGCCTACTATATTAATAATCCAATAACCAGACAGACTAAGGCTGGTAAGGTAGCTCCTGATATGAATACTATTCAGTATAAGAAGTGGAGTAAGAAGGACACCTGGAATCCAGTTGATGCTTTGAAGCCTACAATTGACATAGGCTATCCTGATATATTCAGCCTGTTCGAAGGGGCATATGATGAATTTGCAGACTGCGTACTCGAGGCTATGAAGAATTGCCCGGAAGTAATCAGGCTTAATGGTAATATTGCACGATTCACTAATGCACAGGAACTTGGTGAGTTATCTTATATTGAATTTGAGAAGGCAACACAAATTCTTCTCCTGAATTACTATATTGCTAATGAAAAATATAACATTGCGTTATCAGGTCAGAGTCCATATGTTCAGAAGAGACTCGTGACTAAATTCATGTCTAACAGTGCCGTAAACGAGGAAGAAATTGATAAGATAGTTAGTCAGGCAGAACAGCAGGAGATGGAAGAGGCGGCTGAACTCCAGCATAAGAAAGATGCGCTGGTATCACGTCTGTTCTCTACGGACGATACAAAAAAGGAGCTTAGCTATGACTATAGGAATGTCAGAGGTACCAAGCTTTTTGCTGAGAAGCTGTTTGGCATAAGAGTTCGTAGAGCTGATTTCAAGGTTTCAAAGCGTTTTGAGAACATTCTCTTATCTGAAAAGATATGGAAGAAGATTGAGGATGCAGGAGATACTAAGAAGGTTACTAATGATATTCTTGCGGGTAAAAAGCTTACAGATGTTATAAAGTACGACGGAATTACAGAGGATGAAGTGAAGCGCTGTGAGGCAGAGCTTCGCTTATTTGGGCAGGCTAGAGAAATCCTTGGAAGGGATGGACTGGCAGATACTGCCCTTCTCCAGTATTCGGATAGTGACTATAAGGATGAGTTAAGTAAGATTGATCTGTCAAGAAGCATGGTTCTGATCGAGGGATACTTAGAGAATAAGTATGACGAGAAGAATGCTTCTGATAAGGCAGAGATGGATAAGCTTCGCAGTAAGCTGCGTAATATTGCTGTGCAGTTTAAGCAGACAGAGGATGTCTCTGACTATGATTCGGAGATGGCCGAGAAGGAGAATGTGGCTAAGCTTGGTTTTGCTTCATTCAAGGATTTTATCTACCACATTAATCTTGAGTCTAACCTTAGCCTTAAGGATATTAGCGCGAAAAGAGATGCTGAAATTGCTAAGTTCAGAGGCTTTAGGGATGGCATCTTAGCACCAGTTCTTCCATACCTTCTTAGAAAGGAAGGCTTTGCGGGCAGACTTATTAAGGATAATGACGATAGTGAACTGGAAGCAGTATATAACAGTTTCAAGCCATTTTTAGAGGCTCTGAAGGAATACAACCTCAACGGTGAAAGTGCATTCATCTTAGAGCAGTATCTTAATAATAATTTTGATCATATATATGATGACTGCTTTAATAAGAGCATTACTAAGGAGGACTGGTTTAATACATTTAACGATTTTGGCAAGGAGATTCTATCTACTCAGATTGCAGGACGCGGATCCATTAATGAGATCATGTCCGAATTCAAGGAGAGTGCCCTTAAGAAGCATAAGGATGGTATAACAATCTTCCTTAGGATGATTACCAACTATCCAGAGATGTTTAAAACAATGGTAGAGAATCCTGAAGAGTTCAGGACACAGATGGATTCCTTCTTCAAGGAATATATTGCCAAGGATAAGATTGTTGACAAGATTGTTAATTCCAGCGACATCCCACACAAGTATGCGGCTAAACAGTATGTACTGGATCGCCTTAAGGATAGGATGTTTGCTGCTAACGAGTCCTTTGACGACAGCATAACAAAGAGCCTGATTGAAGGTTATTGCGAGGTATATAAGCTTCAGGTGGCTAATGACACAGCTCATGAGGATGCAGTAAAGCAGGCTGAGGAGAGAGTATCGCTTGTTGAAGCCAGACGTAAGGAGTTCGACGAGACTAAGAAATCAGGTGTGGAGGCTGATAAGGACCTTCAGGCCTTACTTAGCATGGAAGAAGATACCCTGTCTAACCCATATATCTATCTGTCTTACAAGAATATTCTCAAGTCAAGAGCTGATAAGAAGGGGCAGGTTAGCACATATAATAAGGAACAGGCCAGCGCATGCAGGGCTGTTGTTGACTCAGCTATCTTAGATATGAAGCATTCAGGTGAGCTGCCAGAATCACTCATTAGATTCATGAGCGAGGTAGTATTCGCTGAGAAGAATATTAATGTTAAGCAGGAGGTCCGTTACTTAATCAGTGTGTATCGTGCAATGGCTGAATACTATAAGTACGGAACAAATAACAAGTATGATAATGTCAACGATGTCATTGAGAGAGCCTGCGTATACCACTATATACATAATACAGATCATTCCATCGATCCTAAGGCGGAGTTGATCTATAAGCATATTATTAAAAATGATGCGACTGATACATCTAATACTCAGAATTTATCACAGACTCAGGCTGGTGGACAGAGCGTGGAGGATACAAGAACACAGCGTGAGAAGGATGATGAAAGACTTGAGAAGTTCCTTAATTCCAAGCTTGCAGACCTGAATCTGTCTGAAGGCCAGAGAGAGCTTATTCTTGATGAGCTTAATGATCGAGAGAAGAAGGCTGAAAAGAAGAGGAAAAAGGACGAAGAGAAGAAGGAGAAGGAACGCAAGAAACAGCAGAAAGAACTTGAAAAGGCGGAGAAATTCGAGAAGAAGCATCCAGAGTATTTAATTGCTAAGTTAGATGCATTTAAGACACATGAGATGACGGATGACTTCGATACCTTATATGAGCTTAACTTAAGTCTGCAGACAATGCTTAAGGAGAATATATATGCAGAGCCAGCTATTAAGTCTGAGTTTATTCATTTTCTCAAGAATATTCAGCTGTCTATGTACAGTATGCCAGCCAGTGATTTTATAGCCTTGGTTGAGAGACGTGTTAAGTATTTTAACTATGCTCAGAATGTCTATGAACAGATTAGAGACAGCCTTCGTAAGCATTATGATCCTAATGGCAGCATGGGTGATTCTATTAATGGAATTCTCGATACAGCTATGCCTGGTTACAGAGAGTACTTCAGACTCCAGATTCTTAATGATTTAGAAGCTGGCGAATCATATGACAGTGATAAGTGGAAGCAGAAGATAGGAGAGGTCCTTGGCGATGTGACAAGTACTAAGGCCATTAATTCAGACAGAATCAGTTTAGGTGATTTCGTAGGAGGGGCCAGGGCATTTAGCATTCAGCCAGGATACGACTATGTTGAGAAGTTCATATTAGATAATAGCAATGAAGAGCTTATAAAGGACTTTATGAAGCTTGATTCTAATGAGAAGGTTCTCTTTGTTGCAGCACTTTCTATTGCCAATAAATCTGACTCAGAGGAAGCTTCACCATCATGCGGATTTATTGAGAAGGATGGAAGTGATTCTGTAACAATGGATAAGCTTAAGGAAGCATTCGAAAGCTATATTACTGGGCAGAAGTTTGATGTCCAGATAGATTTCCAGGCAGCACTTAAGAACCTGACTAATGCTGACAATAAGATTGATTCCAATGCATTTAAGGCAGCCTTAACTGTTGTTGAAGGTGCAAGGGCGCAGAAGGATGAGGTATGCGGATTAGAACCAGAACTCTTAGGTAATAGTGAAATATCATTAGAATATGCTGCCAAGAGCCACAGAATACAGGCTGTAGAAGCTGAGAAGCGTCACAGTAGGAATATCAGTGAATTCTATAATGGTAATCTGTTAAGCATGATTAGCAAGGATCTGAAGGCTAGTGATAATGGTAACCTTAGAATCAGGGCTAATAATGCCGCTCATGCATTTATAGAAGGTGTTAATAAGAAGGAACTTGCTGCAAGACTGGCGAACCTTTCTTCTGAAGAGAGAAAGATGTTTGTAATGCTGCTTCAGGATAGAACTGTGCTTGATTACAAGTCAGAGAATCGTGAAGAGATGGCTGCTAACGGCATAATAATAGAACACGTTAATGAAGAGAAACGTGCTCTTATTAAGGCTGAGTATCTGGCTAACTTTAATACCAGAGGACGTCTGCTTGCTCCAGCTAATTCAGAGAAGGCACTTAACAATGCTATGAATACACTGTTATCTTTCCAGTTAAGAGATGGTGTATCAATTACCGGTAACCTTGAGACCGATTACGTAGAATCATCAATAAATAGAAACACACTCCTTGACTGGGAGCTTATTAAGCGTGCCTTCGAATTCATGGATGAGCTTACTGGTGAGGTTAACAGACAGGCTATTATCTCTGAAGGCAGTAAGTCTGTTAAGGCTGCACGTAATCTTAAAGCTAGTAATATCTACAATATTCAGAAGGCTAAGGCAGCTAATAAGACATTTGACGATGAGGACTTCCTTGCATTATTTAATTCTGAAGAACTTAAGGATGAGATGACTGATGAGCATAAGGATCTTATTGATGGATTTAACATGCTCACAGAATCACAGAAGACATTATTCTTCAGAGCTCTTCAGGACAGAGAGATTCTTGATATATCTAATAAGAATTCTGTTAAGAACATTATACTTGGAACTGAGAGAGTATATGTTAATGCACCTAAGCGTTACGCACTAATAGATGAGTATATTGAGAGATCTCGAAGTGAGTTCGCAGCTATAGATGTTACTGAGAATATGCAGTTCAATGCTATCAGGTCGCTGTTGTCAACTCAGATTGACGATAGTCTTGACTTTGCGAAGATGACATCGGAGCAGAGAGAAGAAGCATTCAAAACTGGCAGGATATTTATTAATGCTAACCGTTCAACTGCAATTGACTGGAATCTCTTTGCCAATGCATTACAGTTCGTTGCAAGAGCAGAGAATGAGAAGAAGGTTAAATATAATGATGAAGCCCTGATGCGAACAATGGGCAAAGTAAAGGAGAATGGCGACTTCACATTTAGCAACGCCTTCCTTAGAAGAAATATACACACAAGTGTTAGCAGATCGGGCGCATTTGCGATGTCAAGAATAAGGGCCAGGGTTAAGCAGTATATTCCTGATACAGGTAATCTCAGAACTATTATGTCTCATATTCTTAGCATTAATGCTATGAATACTATTAATGATTCGGGCTTCTTAGCTAAAGCTGGTGAGACTGGTGCCAAGGTTAACGAAGGCATGAAGGCGATGCAGATTGAAAACTTAGAGGCTAAGCAGAATTCTGACGCTCCAAAGCTTGAAGAGGCTACTAAGACATTCAATGCTGCTAATGAAGTATTCTTAAGTGCTACAGAGGCTTATGAGAATGCTAAGCAGAAGGTTGCTAATGCTAAGAATGATTTAGCAACAAGAATCAGGCAGGGCAATATTACTAATGAAGAGATAGCTGAATGCGAGTCTAAGATTAAGGAATTCGAGGCTGAAGAGGAATTAGCTAAGAAAGCTCATAAGGATGCGAAGGCTGCTCTTGAGAAACCTAAGGCTGCATACGAGAAGTTGGATGGAGAAGTCCAGGAGAGGAAGCAAAGAATTGCTGAACTTAAGGGGCTTGGACAGAATAAGGATATTGAACCTGAGCAGGTACTATCAGATAAACTGGATGAGAAACAGCTTACCAAGATTCTTACTGAGAATTCAGGATTGAATAAGTATGCTGAAATGACTGAGGTCATTACTAATATTATTAAGACGCTTAAGATTGGCGAAGATAATGAGGCAGTTAATAAGCAGATAGCTGCACTTACCAAGGCCAATGAGGGAATTCTTAATCTTATTACCCTCTTTAAGTCTGATAAATCAATTATGGATAAGCTTGCAGTAGCTGACATAGATGCGCTTATGGGACTTGCCACACTGGAGGGAGAAGAGTTCGGATATAAGGAAGAACTTGAGACCTTTAAGAAGCACTATGACAGTGTTATGAGTCTTAGACATGCTGCAGATACTGCAATTAGGGACATTCTTTCTAATAAAGATATATTGGACAAGTGTACTGATATTCATATTGATGGACTGGTTGATGTCATTGCCAAGTACAAAGATGGTGAGTACTACGGTATTATTAAGAGCACTGCCAGAAATGCACAGAACTTCGCTAAGAAGTTGGGCAGATCAATCATTAATTATACTAAGGACGATGGAGAAGCTAATAAGCAGTTCTTAGACCCAGAGCAGAATCTTTTTGAACAGTTAGGAATTGATTCGGTATTTGATATCGTATCCGACTTCACTTCCATGAATGGAAATAACGTTCAGGCTACTGAAGCTATCATTGCCTCTAAGCAGCTCACAATTGATGCTGGCAAGGTAATACAGCAGATTATGAAGTCCGGCGATGGTATTAAGGTACTGGAGAAGAATCTTGCTGACAGCAGAGCAGAGCTTCAGGCTAATATCGATGCGCTTGAGGCCAAGAAGGCAAGCATCGGTACAGAAGAGCAGGAGCTTGATTCATTTGGAAGAGCCTATACTGAGGAAGATTATGATTTCCAGATTGAGGCACTTAAGGCCAGCCAGAGTGAGAAGGAGGAGTCTCTTAAGAAGGCCAAGGCTATTGCGGATGTTAAGAGCACGGAGGAACTTGCTAAGCTCGTTAATCTTGCCGATGTTGGCAGGATGATATCAGCATTTCTTGATGAGAAGAGCTCACAGGCTGTTGAGAAGTATTCTGCGATGCTTAACAATATTAAGGATCAGGCCGCAGAATTATATAGAACTATTGCCACAAGCAAGGATACCAAGGACTTCTTCTCGCAGTTTAGTCTGACTAAGCTTACAGATGCCTTAGCGCTTTCCGATAATAAGTACATTAAGATGACTGGCAAGTTCGTAAATGCTACCACAGCTGTAGTGCAGAACGGTTTTAACCTTATTACTAAGAATATTACGGGGGGCAAGCTTGAGCTTAACGGCACGACATTAAGACAGAATGGCGAGACTAAGACTAAGAAGCTTAATGAGTACGGAGAACTGGAAAATCGTTCTGCGACTGAGGTTCTTGACCAGGTTGGAGTAGATGAGGCCTTCGAGATTGCGAAGATAATAGCAATAGCTGATTCATCGGGTAAGTCTCTTAAGTATATTACGGCTACTCAGAATCTTAAGACTGAAGTGGCAACGATGGTTGATAATGTTAATAAGCTGATTGCAAATGGAAGCTACGCCAATATTAAATCAGTTACAGATATTGATGGCTGTGTTAATGCGCTCAACAGTATTATTGCGATAGGAGATACTGAAGGTAAGACTGCAGAATTAAGAGCTGACCTTGAGAAGGCTCTGAAGGTCAAGACTGAGGTGCTTAATGTGTTCGAGGCAATGCGAGGAGACGGTAACTTCTTAGAGAAGCTTAATAAGCTTAGCGTTGCAGGTCTGCTTGATCTGGTATCTGGCGCAAATAAGAATAGTGTTGTTGGCGCTCTTAGAGATATTGTTAAGGAGACTAAGGCGCTTTTCGATGCAACCTATGGAACCTACAATCAGGCTAAGGGATTAATTAAGGCATTTACTATTATTCCTAAGGATAAGGTATCAGAGCAGATTAATGATGTTACGGATACTTTGTTTGGAAAGCTTAAGGATAATAATATATTTGGCAAGAAGATTCAGAGTCTGCATGAAAGTGGTGCACTTAAGAATGGTATTAAGGCCGGTTGGGTTGTCAAGGAGAACATTCAGGGATTTGTAGATATTGTTAATGCTTCAATAGGCATACATACTCTTAGAACTGAAGCCGATGAACTTGACATGGCTATTAATGATTTGCAGGACATGGGAGCACTTAAGCAGGCTGTTGATGCTCAGGACAGTATGGTATCTAACGAGGATGTTAAGCTGTCCGAGGGTGAGAAGCAGAATGTTGAGGAAGCAAGACAGCGTAATATCTTCATGGCAGGTCAGGGTGTTGACTATGCGTATATGGACAATACAACCAAGATAACTGAGGCAGCCATTAATATGGTAGCATCGGTAAGCAAGGTTACATTTGATCCAACTGGTATCTCAGGTGCACTTATTACAGAGGCTGCACAGATAGTCAGCTTTGCTGCAAGGGTATTTACTGATAATTCGACGATGAAGGAATACTTCATTATGGGTCCAGGCAAGTCATATATTAATACTCTTAGAATTGAGAGAGCCAGAACTAATAAGAAGATTGATGATGATACGTTAGTTGAAGTTGCAAGACGTCATCTTGGTATGACAGATGATATGGAATTCAGAACATTCCTTGGAAGAAATATTGTAAGTTCAATTCTGTTCTCTGCCAGTGCATATAACCCACTTAAGGGAACAAGAGCAAGGGCTGAGGCTGTACTTAAGTCAATCGGATTATCTGATTTAGTTGGACAGACGGATGAAGCAGCAGCCATGAAGTTATATAGCACACTTATTGGTACCTATGGCCTTGATATGGGTGAAGTGACTAAGAGTCAGGTGTCAGCTGATGGCAATTCTGCTGAGAAGGTATACAGACACTTGAAAACAGTTAAGAATGGTTTATCAATAGTCTAAAATGGAGAGTAGCATATGAAGTATGAGGAAGTGTTGTCGTTTCCGGAAGAACTGATTGGTATCGTTGATGAGCAGACGGTAATAAGCCTCTTTGGCAAATCTATATGGTGCCTTAAAGTATATGAAGAAGAACTGGAAGCTGCTGTTATATATTCGATAATGCCGGATATGACTACGGCTGTATTAGAATATCTATATGGTGTTAATGCAGATTCCATGCCTAAAGAGCATCTGGTGGAAAGCCGCAGAAGGCTTAAAGATAATGGTATAAGCAGGGTTTTCCTTGCCATCGATGACAGGAAGTGTAGTGAAGTGCTAAGAGAATCATTCTCTAAGGGTGTTGATAACTTAAGTGCAAGCTATCACTATTTGGGCTATAGCTATAAGCAGATAAGAAATTCGGCTATATGCGCAGATCTTAATAATCTTAAGACTCAAACCATAGGTGTTGGTAATGTTATGAATCCAGATGCCCCATATGCTATGGATGTCAGGGAGATTTTAGAAGAGCTTGGTGTATTTACTATTGCCCATGAGCAGTATTCTGGAATAGGTAAATACTATGTTGATGAGAATAAGGTTCTAAATGGCACATTGCTTGGCCGAGTAGAGAATACGGGAGATTTCCACGTTACGGTATATTATGATAATGATAAAAGGAATAATGCCGTAATATTCAGCAAGCTGCTCTTTGCGATTGTTATTGACTATTTAGAGTATGCAAGCAGTGAGAATAATATAGAGATTGTCTGTCAGAATGAAATGATTGAGAATATCGTAAGAGGTTATTTTGGAGAGGAGCTATATTCGGGTAAGCTTTTATATCGTTCGGTTAAGCTGTAAGATTATATTTCTGGAACTGATATAATTTGTGTTTATGGGCGCTATATCTTTTTGGTATAGCGCCTTTATAAAATGAGTTGCCAATTGCTTTCGTTAGTGTTACATTAATGATTAGGATAATTTGAGTTTTTATGGGATTAAGACATGATTGATTACAACGCATTTCTCGAGCAGCTGCTTAACGGATATAAGTCAAGCTATGATATCGAGAGGATTGAAGGTGCTACTGAAGGCTTGGTAGCAAAGGCACATATGCATGTTGAAGAATGTCAGTGTATCATCTTCGAAGAGTTCAAGATGTGGACTGCTGATGCTGATGAATATGTATATGTTTACAGAATTCCTCATCTTACTGAAGAGATTGCTGATAAGTGCATTCAGGAAGTATATGATGACGGCTTCCCTATGATTAAGCTTGATCATGTTTCAATTCGTAACCAGCACATGCGTACTCATCTAGTTGCTTTATTTATAGTAGATGAAGCTGATGAGGCAGCAATTAAGAAGGTTAAGAAGTGTAAGATTTATAAGAACTTCGCTTTTTCTTTCAAGGGTTGGATGGAGATGCATACAGCCACTGTTAATCTGACAGATGGAAGTGTATCTAATAACAACTACGGACGCAGTACTGGTGAATTCCTTAAGCTACATATTGACCACTATAGGTCAAATGTAAATAAATAATATTTTTATAAGAAGGAGAGAAGTAGTAATGAACGGATTATTATTACTTATCATCTGTATCGCATTACTTGTTTGCGGTTACATCTTCTACGGTGGATACCTCTGCAAGCAGTGGGGTGTAGGTGAGAGCAAGGAGGAGACTCCTGCACACACAATGGAGGATGGCGTGGACTATGTTCCAGCTAAGGCTCCAGTTCTTATGGGACATCACTTCTCATCAATCGCAGGTGCTGGCCCTATCACAGGTCCTATTAGTGCTGCTGGTCTCGGCTTCGGCTGGCTTGCATGTACACTTTGGATCGTTATTGGTGGTATTTTCTTCGGTGGTGTTCATGACTTCGGTGCTCTTGTTGCATCAGTTCGTCATGGCGGTAAGTCAATCGGAGAGATTATCTCAGCTAACATGTCAGTTAGAGCAAAGAGACTTTTCATCATTTTCTCTTACCTGACACTTATCCTCGTAGTAGCAGCTTTTGCTTCAATCGTTGCTACAACATTTGGCGCTACATATGATGAGGCAGGCGTACTTGATAAGGTTGCTTCTACAGCAAACGCACAGGTTGCTATGGTTTCTATCCTCTTCATCGTAATCGCTATTGTATTTGGTTTCTGCGTATATCGTAAGAATGCTCCAATGCTTGTTGCTTCTATTATCGGTATCGTAGCAATCGTTGCTATCATCGCAATCGGTATTAACTTCCACCCAATTTACCTTTCACAGAAGGCATGGATGTGGATCGTTGGTGTTTATATTGCTGTTGCATCAGTAACTCCTGTATGGATTCTTCTCCAGCCAAGAGATTACCTTTCAAGCTTCCTGCTTTACGCTATGCTTGGTCTTGCATTCATCGCAGTAATCGTTGCTCATCCTTCAATGAGCTCTATGCCAGTTCTTAACACAGCTGGTAATACAACACCTGTATTCCCTGTACTCTTCACAACAATTGCTTGTGGTGCTATCTCAGGTTTCCATTCACTGGTTTCTTCAGGTACAACATCTAAGCAGCTTGATAAGGAGACAGACGCTAAGCCAATCGCTTACGGTGGAATGCTTCTTGAGTGTGTACTCGCTATTATGACTCTCGTTGCTGTAGCTTACGCTTACAAGTTCAACGCAGAGAATCCAGATATGGCTCTTAAGGGAGCTACAGCTATCTTCGGTGGTGGTATCGCTGGTATGATCACTGGTGGTAATACAGCAAGCACAGCTTATCATGTACTTTACACATTACTTGTACTTACATACTCAGCTTTCTGTCTTACATCACTCGACACAGCTACACGTCTTGCTAGATTCATGTTCCAGGAGTTCTGGATTGACTCTACAAAGGGTGAGACAATTGACAACGTTTCAGGTGCTAAGAAGTTCCTTGCTAACCCATACGTTGCAACACTTATCACAGTTATCCTTGGTGTAATCCTTGGTCTTAACGGATATGCTAAGATTTGGGCTCTGTTCGGATCAGCTAACCAGTTACTTGCTGGTATCGGTCTCCTTGCAGTAGCTGCTTGGCTTGGTAACGCTGGTAAGAACAATAAGATGATCATCCTTCCAATGATCTTCATGATCATTGTTACAGTATGCTCACTTATTATCAACACAAAGAACCAGTTCAACATTATCGCTGGTAAGGTTGCTGAGACAGCAGCTGACTGGGGTACATGGGTTCAGGCTATCGTTGGTATCCTCCTTGTAGTTCTTTCAATTGTACTTGCAGTTGAAGGTTGCCAGACAATTATGAAGGCTAACAAGAAGAACGCTTAATTTATTTAAGTAAATCAAAGTAAATTTATCCCCGGGATTTATTCCCGGGGATTTTTTTATGCTGAAAATTCTGTTATAATAAGTAACTGTGTGAAGACACAGTTATTTTATGTAGAAATGGAGCAGATAATATGAAGTCATTTTTTAACGAATTTAAGACATTTATTTCACGTGGCAATGTAATGGATATGGCAGTCGGTGTTATCATCGGTGGTGCGTTCACAGCAATCGTTACTTCTCTTGTTAATGATATAATCATGCCAGTGTTATCACTACTTACTGGAGGACTTGATTTCTCAACACTTTGCATCGTATTAGGAAAGGGCGAGGAGCCAGCAACACTTAACTATGGTGCATTCATTGCAGCAATCATTAACTTCTTACTTATTGCACTTGTTATCTTTATGATTATTAAGGCTATTAACAAGGTAGCACCTAAGAAGGAAGCAGAGGTTACAACTAAGGATTGTCCTTACTGTTGTGAGAAGATCTCAATCAAGGCTACAAAGTGCCCACATTGTGGATCTGACGTTGAATAATTTATTATTAATATAACTTACTGAGTGGATTAATATTAAAGAAATGAATGACCTCGCTGCAGTGATGTGGCGAGGTATCTTTATTATAAAATGTATGATTGACTATTTTTATAGGGAATAGTCCGCATAAAAATGGAGACTCAAAGAGAAAACAATGGCATTTGACGGAATTACGGTGGCGGCCATCGTACATGAACTGAATGAAAAATTAATAGAAGGAAGAATCTACAAAATTGCACAGCCCGAGAAGGATGAACTGCTACTTACAATTAAGGCAGGTGGTAACCAGTACAGACTGGTATTATCAGCTAATCCAACACTTCCGCTTGTTTATCTTCATACAGAGAATAAGATTAGTCCCGCAGTGGCTCCTGCCTTCACTATGCTTCTTCGTAAGCATATTCAGAATGGCAGGATCATATCCATAACCCAGCCTGATTTCGAGCGAATTATCGATATGGAGATAGAGCATCTTGATGAGCTTGGAGATATATGTCGTAAGCACTTAATTATTGAACTCATGGGTAAGTACAGTAATATCATATTCGTTAATTCTGAAGGAAGAATCTTGGACAGTATTAAGCATGTCAATGCCATGACCAGCTCTGTAAGAGAAGTATTGCCAGGACTGGACTACTTCATTCCTAAGCAGGAGGGCAAGTACAACCCGGTTAATACAACTGCTGCAGAATTCATAGATATTATTAAGGACCATAAGCCATCTGGTGAGCTGTATAAGGCAATCTACGGAAGCTTCACTGGTATATCGCCAATGATAGCAACTGAGCTCTGCGAGAATGATATGGACGGACAGGGAGAATGCATAACCTCGGATGGCAGTGATAGCAGGGTGCAGAGATCACATATCACTGCTGACATCAACACCGAGATGGTGTTAACTGATGCTGAAGCAGCAGAGAGACTTGCGAATAACTTCGTACAGATGATGAGACAGGTCAAGGCAGGCGAGTTCACTCCTGTGATGCTCTATGAGCGTGGCCTTCCTAAGGACTACTGCATGGTGCCTGTATACAGTTATGCGGCAGAGAATATTAAGGCTTATGATTCAGTGTCGGAGCTTTTAGTTAACTTCTACAGTGAGAAGGAAGCGGCAACCCGTGCCCATCAGAAATCCGCAGATATCAGGAAGATTGTGCAGACGATCTTGGAGCGAGATGTGAAGAAGTATGACCTTCAGCTTAAGCAGCTTAAGGATACCGAGAAGATGGATAAGTACAGAGTGTATGGTGAGCTTCTTCATACATATGGCTATGCGGCCAATCCTGGGGATAAGTCCATTGAGGTGGATAATTACTATACCAATGAGAAGATGACGATTCCATTGGATGATCAGCTTAGCGCGATGGAGAATGCTAAGAAATATTATGATAAGTACAA
>JAZLFL010000177.1:0-6385 GCA_045615825.1 Lachnospiraceae bacterium | reverse complement strand
GCTTGGCTCCCACAACTGCAATTGCCTTGAAATCCCCCGCGCCTTCACTTACTGCCTTGAATATTGCTGTCCTCTCCGCGCAGTTGGTCGCTCCATACGAAGCATTCTCTATGTTACAGCCTGTATAGATTGTGCCATCCTCGCACAAAAGTGCTGCACCAACCAGGAATTCTGAATATGGTGCATAAGCCTTCTCTCTGGCTTCTATTGCTATCTTAACCAGTTCCTTGTAATCCATTATGCCTCCCCATAAGTCTATCTCTTAATCAAATCCCAGAAGCTCTCACCAGCTATAGTACCCTCAACCCCCATTATATCAAGTACTGTCGCTGCTATATCTGCATATGACTGACGCGTGCCAAGATTAACCCCCGGCTTAACATCCTTACCATATACAAGTAACGGAACCTGCTCTCTTGTGTGATCCGTTCCTGAATATCCCGGATCACATCCATGATCCGCAGTAATCATAAGAATATCTTCATCCCTCATTCTCTGCATGAATGTTGCAAGCAGTCCGTCGAATACCGTTGATGCCCAGGCATAACCCGGTATATCTCTCCGGTGTCCGTACTTCATGTCAAAGTCTACGAGATTCACGAAACACAGTCCTGTAAAGTTTTCCTGCTGGAACTTAAGAGTCTGTCTCATGCCATCCACGTTATCTTCGATACGGATGGTATTCTGTATTCCCTTGCCAGCGAAGATATCATATATCTTGCCGACTCCGTATGTGGCATAGCCCGCCTTAATAAGCTCATCCATCATAGTCGCCTTCGGTGGGATAAGGGAAAAATCATGGCGTCTTGGTGTACGGCTAAAGTCACCCACATTTCCCGTAAACGGGCGGGCTATAACCCTTCCAACACCGTGCTCACCCTGAAGAATCTCTCGTGCCATCTCACAGTACTCATAAAGCTTATCAACCGGTACTATCTCTTCATGCGCAGCAATCTGGAACACACTGTCAGCTGAAGTATATACGATGAGGTCACCTGTCTCCATATGCTCTTTGCCATAATCCCTGATTACATCAGTTCCGGAATATGGCTTATTACACAGAACACCTCTGCCTGTCGCCTCGCTGAATTTATCAAGCACCTCCTTAGGGAATCCATCAGGATATGTAGGAAGCGGACGCTCAGACACGATACCAGCTATCTCCCAGTGACCAATGGTAGTATCCTTACCCATTGACTTCTCAGTAAGTCTGCCGTAAGCTCCGATTGGACTCTCCACCCCTTCAAGGTAGTCAACACCATCGATGTTGAAAAGTCCCATATTTTTCATATTAGGCGTATTATACTCATCATTGCCTGTTATGGACTTAAGTGTATTGCTTCCCGCATCGCCAAAGGCTGCTGCATCTGGAGCATTACCAATTCCATAGCTGTCAAGGACTATAACGAATACTCTTCTGTTATCCATCTGCATATCTCCTCATAAGTCGCACAAATGTGCCCATCCACCTTGCATTATGATAATTATAACATATATAATCTTCTAAGGATAAAACTAATCTTAAGGATACATGTTATGGTTAAGTATTCATATAACAGTGACAAATGGCCCGATTATAACACGGGCAATAATATAGACTGGTGCCTTACAAACGGACTTGGAAGCTACTCCTCAGGAACACTAATAGGCGGACTCTCAAGAGCCCATCAGGGCTTACTGGTGGCAAGCCTCCACTCTCCTGGCAACCGCTTCGTTATCATGGAGCAGATGTGCGAGTGGGTTAAGGCCGGGGGCAATACCTATGACCTCGAGACCTCAGCCAAGATGGTTGATGGTAAGATTCAGTATCGCAATGGTCAGGAATATCTTAAGGAGGTAACTTACGACGGTACCATGACGTTCCGCTACGAATGTGGAACCACCAAAGCCCGTCCTGCTGCCCCAACTGATTCCGGCAGTGCTATTGCTTCCATAATAGAGAGCAGTACTGGCGAAGAGGCTGAAGATACTGATGCTTATGAATCCGTACCGGAATTCGAGCTTACCAAGTACATTGCTCTTAAGCGCGATGAGAACACTCTGGCAATCGGATACGATTTCGTTAATAACACAGATACTGAAGCCAAGGTTGTATTGACACCATGGTTTAATTTCAGAAAAGAGAATACGATTACATATCCCGGCGTGCCTAAGTACGATATGCTTCGTACTGGCGATACGCTCTCACTGGTTCCAAGATCCAACCCTTATGTAAGAGTTGATCTGTCAATTAGTGGCGGAACCTACTATGACTGCCCTATTCCAGTTGATGCCGGAGGCCAGCTCATACATGAGGTAGAGAGTGGCCTTGATGGATTATGTGCGCACTTTTCTCCATATGATATATCTGTATCAGTTCCTGCCCACAGCAAGAGCTCGTACTCCGTTCTCTGTAACGTGGTAATCTCTGATGTGATTCAGGGGATGGCACTTTTACAGCAGGCAAGCGACTGTTTCATCAACAACCGTTCTGCCCATAAGATTGTTCATACCTGCAGACAGTATTACGCAGACCTTATTAGCAGGACCGGCTACGAGGATGAATTCATAAGCAAGCTTACTCTTGCTGCTGATTCCTTCATCGCCAACCGTGCTTCCACTGGCACAAGTACAATTCTTAGCAGACTGCCACGTTCAATCGACAAGGCTCCTGATTCGCTTATCGCTTTCACAGGACTTACACTCTGTACCAGGCGTTACGACGATGCAGGCCAGATCCTGTTTACTTTTGCCAAGCATATTGAGAATGGTCTTACACCGAGTTCATTCAATCAGGCAAGTGATGCTCCTCAGTACGAAAGTGCAGATGCCTCACTTTGGCTGATTATCAATGTATATAAATATCTGAAGTATCTCAGAAGCGATCCTGATGTAACTCAGGAATATATGCGAAATGCTGCTAACTATATCTATAACAATATATATCCTCTGTTAGTTGGTATTATGGAAGCTTATGAGAATGGCACTGACTTAGCCATTAAGATGCTGCCAAACGGCTTACTACAGGCCGGTGATGTCAGTACCAATGCCACATGGATGAACTGTGTTATTGATGGCACACCTGTTACACCACGTAACGGCTGTCCTGTTGAGATTAATGCCCTGTGGTACAACGCTCTATGTGTTATGGATACTCTTGGTAAGGTATGCCATGTTGATACATCACACTATAAGGCGCTTGCAGACAGGATTAAGTCAGTATTCCGTAAGATATACTGGAATGCAGACAAGAACTGTTTATATGACGTAGTTGTCTATGACGAGGTGACAGGCGAGTTCACACCGTCAGATAATCTTATAAGACCTAACCAGATATATGCAGTATCTCTTCCATTCTCGCTCCTGATTGCCAAGGAGGAACGTGCAATCGTGGATACAGTTGGAAGAAAGCTATATGTTGGTAATGCTATTAAGACACTGTCATCCGACAGCCACGGCTATATTGGCACCTATAAGGGAACACCTGATGAGCGAAGAAGGGCTGCCCACAACGGAACAGCCTGGACCTTCTTACTTGGTGCTTACCTTTCAGCCTTCAGAAAGACCTACGGCAATTCCAAGGATGGCAAGGCCAGACTTCGCACCATGTACAAAGTCATCGAAGAACATATGGAACACGCAGGCTGCATCGGCGGCATCAGTGCTGTTGCCGGCGGCGACACACCATTCTACTGCGACGGCGCCCTCAGCCACTCAAGTGCTGTCGGCGAGATACTCCGCTCCTACATCGAAGACGTCATGCCAACCATTAAATAAATGCGCTGCAGCAACTTTGTCCGCAGGGGACTGAGGGGCCGGCACATTTTGCTGCATAAAAAAGCCACATCACTTACGATGTGGCTTTAATAACGAATTCAATTATTCATAACTCACTTCAAGCGGGCTGCTGCCCTCTTCAAGAATTGATATAAGACCTCTAACAGTTGTCCCCACCATATCTGATGTCGACTGCTCTGTGTAGAAAGCCATATGAGGTGAAAGAATCACATTAGGGAATGTCTGAAGAATGGATCTTGTTCTGTTCACTATCTGGCTTCTCTCAAGATTCTTGTAATACAGACCAACCTCTTCCTCGAAAGTATCAAGGGCGGCGAATCCAATCTTACCAGACTCAAGTCCTTCTATAAGTGCTTCAGAATCCACTACCATTCCTCTTGCAGCATTGATAAGTATTACATCATCCTTCATCTTAGCTATAGCATCTGAATCTATAAGATGATGATTATTAGCTGTTCCAGGTACATGGAGTGAAATCACATCACATTCCTTATACAGAGTATCTAAATCAACATACTCCGCATACTGTTTAACGCTATCCTTCTCGTATACATCATTAGCAAGTATTCTGCATCCAAATCCACTTAAATGTCGAATTACTGTCTCACCAATCTGACCTGTTCCAATAATTCCAACTGTACACAGCGACAGTTCCTTACCAATTTTCCCAGGAAGGGCAAAATCCTGAACCTTAGCCTTATCTAAGATAAATGTAATCTTTCTACAGGCCATAAGCATAAGCATGATTGTATAATTAGCTACCGCATTAGGCGAGTAAACCGCATGAACTCCTCTCATGCCAAGGCTCTTCATATACTTTGTATCCATGTGATCAAAGCCCACACTTCGCGTACCAATTGCCTTAACACCATACGAGCTCCACGCATCATACATATCCTTAGTCAGTACATTGGAAATAATAGTAACTGCATCATATCCTTTAGCAAGTTCTGTATTGTCCATTGTTGGATAATCAGAGATATAGGTTATATCCACTCCTTCTGCAATAAGCTTATCGAAGTACTTAACCTCGTCCTCTCTGACACTGTATGCAAATATCTTCATTTGTATACTCCTTCTGCTTTTGTATACTTTTATTCATTGCATGCTCTGAAGATTGCAAGCATGTCATCCTCGTTAAGAAGCTTAGCAGAACCCATTGCTCCGCCTACACCTACAGCACACTTATGAGCCATCTCTACAAGATCCTCATCTGTTGCCTCAACACCAAGCTCCTTTAAGTTAATTGGCATATTGATCTCATGGTAGAATGCCTCAAGTGCCTCAATACCCTTAACAGCGATCTCCTCATCTGTACCAACATTCTCAACGCCCATAACATTAAGAGCGAACTTCTTGAATCTTGGAAGGCAGTTCTTATATACGTATCTAGCCCAGCTTCCCCATACTGCAGCAAGTCCTGCACCATGAGCTACGTCATATAATCCGCCAAGCTCATGCCCAAGCTTATGAGCCATCCAGTCACCACCGTCATTACCACAACCTGTTAAGTCATTGTGTGCAAGACTTCCTGCCCACATTACTTCTGCTCTTGCTTCGTAATTCTTAGGATCCTTAACAAGAATCTTAGCATTGTTCATAACTGTACGAAGAAGACCTTCAGCGATTGCATCTGTAAGCTCCATGTTACCACCCTGTGTGAAGTAACGCTCCATTGTATGCATCATGATATCTGTACATCCACATGCTGTCTGATAATCTGGAAGTGTCATTGTGAGTTCAGGATTCATAATAGCGAACTTTGGACGAGAGTAGTCAGAGCTGTAACCACGCTTAACAAGACCCTCTTCCTTAGTAATAACTGAAGAATCACTCATCTCACTACCAGTTGCTGATAATGTAAGGATAACACCGATTGGAAGGCAAGCTGTTGCCTCTCTCTTATAATCATAGAAATCCCATACATCGCCTTCGTTAGTAACACCATATCCAATAGCCTTAGCTGAATCAATAGCACTACCACCACCTACTGCAAGAATGAAGTCGATACCTTCCTTCTTACATAACTCTATACCTTCATATACGAGGCCAAGACGTGGGTTAGGAACTGCTCCACCTAACATCACGTAATCAATCTTAGCTGCGTCAAGAGTATCTGTTACTCTCTGCATAAGACCAGAACGGATAACGCTTCCACCACCGTAATGAATTAATACTTTCTTACCACCGAACTCATTAATAAGTTCAGCTACTTTTGTCTCAGTGTCCTTACCAAATACTACCTTGGTTGGGGTATAAAATTTGAAATTAAACATAGTTGTCTCCCTTTGCAATCTGAGTTTATTTGCTACAATTAATATTCTATCATATATGAGGGATAAGTTGATAGATATTTTCGTATTTTTTCGTAAACATATTGAACAGGTCTCACCTGGGTCTCACTTTAAAGTGGTGTTTTTCGACACAAAAAAAGCCTCGAATCCAATAAATTCAAGGCTTTCCTGAGTGCAGAAGATGGGACTTGAACCCACACGGTATTGCTACCACTGGCACCTGAAGCCAGCGCGTCTGCCATTCCACCACTTCTGCGTCCACGAGTTATTCTATCTATTTTATATATTAATGTCAATAGCTCATCCTTTAATGA
>JAZLFL010000176.1:0-8537 GCA_045615825.1 Lachnospiraceae bacterium | reverse complement strand
TGATATACAATACGGCCAGCACCCATATTAAGATGTCCAACCTCTGAGTTACCCATCTGTCCATCTGGAAGACCTACTGCCATTCCGCTGGCATAGCCCTTAACATATGGGCACTCCTTCATAAGTCTGTCCATTACTGGTGTCTTAGCCTGGGCAATTGCGTTGCCCTCTGTCTTGTCATTTAATCCATATCCATCAAGGATAAGTAATACAACTGGTTTCTTACTCATTCTTCTACTCCTCTCCATTCCAACAGTAGGTACATAATTTACTCTTATCTATTCCGACTGATTCAATAAGATCATCCAATCTATGATAACGAAGAGATGTGAAGTTGAGCTGCTTCCTTATCTCCTCATTCATATATTCATACTTGTCAGAATCCGGATTACAATATTCCTTTAATGTATCCTCACTGACATTGTCTCCTTCCTTATCTGCAATAACTCTTCTTGTGATGAGATCCATCTCTGAAGAACTTCTTGAGAAATTAAGGTATTTACATCCATATACAAGTGGCGGACATGCTGGTCTGATATGAACCTCCTTAGCTCCACTCTTGTATAAGAACTCTGTGGTCTCACGAAGCTGTGTTCCTCTTACTATCGAATCATCAATAAGAAGAAGGCTCTTATCCTTAATAAGATCATGTACTGGGATAAGCTTCATCTTAGCTATGAGATTACGCTTACTCTGAATAGTAGGCATAAAGCTTCTTGGCCATGTAGGTGTGTATTTAATAAATGGTCTTGAGAATGGAATACCACTCTCATTGGCATATCCAATAGCATGTGCGGTTCCCGAATCAGGAACTCCGGCTACAATATCCGGTGTTGCATTATCCCTCTTAGCAAGTAATGAACCACAGTTATATCTCATTTCCTCAACACTGATTCCCTCATATGACGAAGAAGGATATCCATAATATACCCAGAGGAATGTACATATCCTCATATCTGTTCCCGGCTTATGCATTGTAACAACTGCCTCAGGTGTAAGAACAACCACCTCACCCGGTCCTAATTCTCTTAATGGCTCATATCCAAGATTAAGATAAGCAAAAGACTCAAATGATGCACAGTACGCGCCATCCTTCTTACCAAGAACTACAGGGGTTCTTCCTAAGTTGTCTCTTGCTGCATATATTCCTTTAGCTGTAAGTAAAAGTATTGTCATGGATCCGTCTATTGAATCCTGCGCGTACTTAATACCCTCAACAATATTCTCTTTCTGATTAATAAGTGCGGCTACAAGCTCAGTTGCGTTAATCTCGCCACCGCTCATCTCTAAGAAATGAGAATTACCCTTGCCAAATATTTCATCAACAAGCTTATCTACATTATTAATCTTTCCTACAGTACTGATAGCATATGTACCATGGTGCGATCTTACAATCAGTGGCTGTGGCTCGAAGTCCGAGATACATCCCATTCCAAGAGTACCATGCATACTGTGGAAATCACTTTCAAACTTTGTTCTAAATGGGGAATTCTCAATATTATGAATAGCTCTGTCAAAACCTTCCTGTCCATATACTGCTAATCCTGCCCTTCTTGTTCCAAGGTGAGAATGGTAATCTGTTCCGAAGAACACATCAAACATACAGTCTTCCTTAGATGCAACAGCAAAAAAACCTCCCATAATGTCTCCAATCTTCAAAAAGTGATTAAACAATTACCAAAGTTTATTGTATTTGGTAATGACCAATCTGTAAACAAATAAAATAACTAAATTTTAGTTAATTTTCCCTGATATATTTGGCAATGGATGGAATCCTTTTAAAAATATCATTGTCAAACCTTTCAACTGCAGCAACAACAAGTACATCTGCATCCAAAAGTGCCTCCGACATCTCATCCCAGTTCTCTCTCTGGACAAATGTTGTAAATGCAAAATCCTTCTCGACAAATGGTATCATCGACACTCGGAACGAATCTCCTAAGAATACTATATTCTTATCTGTCAGAGGCGTATTGCTAACCGACTGATAAGCTGTCGTATAACCATTCATCATTCCCTTAACACCAAAGGTTGTTACCGAACCTGCATATGGTCTGTAGTCTATCTCGTAGTCACTGTCTCCAACAAACTTATCCGGATCCAATGCTCCAGTAGCAACAAGCCCTCTTACAAAGCCATCCACTCTTGCAACATCCACCTGTTCCAAAGGAGTCCTCTCCATATCAAGAGCTTCATACATTGCCTGTGTGGCAACAAATGCCCCCCAGTTATTCCAGTGTGTGTCATACGGGAAATAAGTATCGTAATATATCTTGGCGCTCATAAGCTCACTCAAAGGATATACAAAATTGATATCAGAATTCTCATTTACATACTCTTCAAATACTGGAAGCCTCTTATCCTCATTAAGCATATCAATAGTAGGCATATATTCAGGATATACCTGTTCCTTATTAGGGAATACCATAAATAGCAGCTCTATTCCCTTCTCATCACAGGCGTCTTTAAGGTCATGCATCTTACTTAACCTGTCTGCCATTGATGATTCACTAAGCACATTCTCACCAGTATAATATGCAATACTGTTATCACCTGTGTAAAAGAGCCAGTCTGACTTACCTATGATTACCTGGTTATTAACAACATTAACCGGGAGATAAGAATCATCCACAAGCTTGTCTGCAAAATCATCGAACCACATTTCGTCGCAGACACTGCACTTATACTTGGTACGTCCATAGGATTCATAGGATGCTTCCACCACATCAACAGCCTCAGGACTATGGCCTGTTGCAGCAAGAGTCTCTGTAACCAGATCCTTGCAATCACTGCATTCTATAACTCTGTAACCATCCTCCGTACAGGAAGGCTCTACTTCTTCTATAACCACATATGAATGCTCAGAAGAATCCTCAAGCTTAGCATTATCCAAGTCGCTGTCACTTTTGACAGAAGCTGTATCTTCGTCCTTACCGGTTAACTCTGCAACTGACAGGCCCAAAGTCGAACCCGATTCCTTACCTGCAAGCTTAATAAGGGATGGCTGGATGCCCTTACGGTATATATCCTCCAAAGAACCATCGAGCTTACTGTGTAGACTGATGATGCTCGTTCTGAAAGGAACATGATCAGAGTAATAGTTATCAATATCCGATGTGATAGTGGCCAGACTAATCTCGTCCGGCATAGTTGCAAGCGCTCGGTTCTCACCAAGATCATATTCGAAATGCGATATTAAATTGTCATTATGACTACCCTTAATTATCACCCATAACAAAGATGGCAATATAAGGATTGTCAGAAAAACTGTAATAAATATCTTCTGTTTCATTTCTCCTCACAGCTAAAACTGGAAATAAATAAATGGATTATAGCTGCCACTAATGAGCAACATCATACTAATCACAAGCAACACCATCTGTAATACAAATGATATAACTGATACGTCCATGGTGTCCGCTGGAATGCCTTTTTTGACCCTTATACGGCTCCATAAAGGACTTGATAAGAATATTCCAGCCACAAATGCAGTAAGCACCTTGAAATTTAAATACTCAAATATGCTTACACCCTTGCCAGTAAAATTAAACAATCTGCCAAGGTATACAAAAGCCTCTCCAATGCTGTCCGCTCTAAAGAACACCCATCCGACCATTACAACTAAGATGGCATACATATAATTCAAAATTTTGAATTTATTCGCCTCAAGCTTATCGCCAAGGTATGCCCTCTCAAGAATAATAAAGAAGGCATAATACAGTCCCCAGAAAAAGAATGTATAATTGGCTCCATGCCATATTCCTGTAAGCAGAAAAACAATGAAGAGATTACGATAAGTAAGCATCTTACCTTCTCTGCTTCCACCAAGCGGAATATATACATAATCTCTGAACCATGATGATAATGAGATATGCCAGCGTCTCCAGAACTCTTTGATAGACAGAGAAGTATATGGCATATTGAAATTCTCCTTAAACTCGAAGCCAAGCATACGTCCAATACCTATTGCCATATCCGAATAACCCGAGAAATCATAATATATCTGCAGTGTGTAGGCTATCATGCCAAACCATGCAACGCTGGCCACAAGAGTATGTACATCAGATGCCCAGATTCTGTCCACAACATCACCTAAGATATTGGCAATAATAACCTTCTTAGCAAGTCCGAAGGTAAATCTTCTGATACCACTTACAAACTTAGCAGCGTTCTCTTCCCTCACACTTAGCTGAGCTGCAACATCCTTATACTGTACAATCGGACCTGCTATAAGCTGCGGGAACAACGCTACATATAATGCGAAATATGCCAAATTGTTCTGGCACTCAGTCTTGCCCCAATATACATCAATTACATACGACATCGCCTGGAATATAAAGAATGATATTCCTATAGGCAGAATAACATCCCTTAAGCCAAAGCTTCCGGCCACATGTCCACTTACAGCCTCAATTGTATGTATTAATAAATTAAAATATTTGAAATAACCAATAATGAGAATATTGGCTGCAACAGCCACAATGAGAATAAGCTTACGATTAGACCCTGATCTGTCTATCAGAAGGCCTGCAATATAGTTAAGCAGTATAACAGCAAGAATCAGGAACAGATAATAGAATCCGCCCCATGCATAGAATATAAGACTGGCAATGAGTAAAAAGATATTTTTATATTTGATAACAGATGATGGATTAGCTGCCTTAAGCTTACCCAAAAAGAAATTAACGATAAGCACAACTGGCAAAAATATCCATAAAAACATCATAGATGAAAATAGCATATCTTCCTCCTTTGCCATCCCAAATTATAGCACGAAAGACATATCTAATGGAATATAAAACAGAAAAAGCGGCACACCATTTGGTATGCCGCCTCTGTTAGGAGAAAATTAAAAATCTCGTATTATCTTGCTGTAATTGATGCTGCGTGCCAGTATGAGTCAGAACCAATTGCTCCGCTTACTGTTACTGCTCTGCCCTTATTAAGGCCCTTGGCTCCACTAAGGGATGTTGATCCATCAATCTTGAACTTCATTGTTCCACCGCTTGTATTAAGATACAACATGCTCTCTGTCGAGCTGCTGTCTACAGTTCCTGTGAATGTTGTTGTACTTCCGCCCGGTGTACCTCCACCATTTCTTGTTCCAACAACCTTAGCTGCATGCATATAAGCATCTGATCCATGATAAATATATGCTGTAACGCTATTGCCTGATGTAAAGATGAATCCATTAGATGTATCTGATGAATCATCAATCTTAAGACTATATGTACCATCCTTGGTCTTAAGATATAACATACTGCTGGTAGACTTATCCTCAGGTGTACCTGTTACTGCTGTTGTATTAGAAGGCACCTCTCCCGAATATGATGAAGATGAACCAGATGACTGATATTCTGACTTGGCTGCAATAGAAACAGCATGCCAGTATGCATCAGAGCCTGTTGAACCACTTACTGTTACCTGAAGGCCCTTATATAATCCCTTAGAGCCTGATAAGGTTGTGCCTCCGTCAAGCTTGAACTTCATTACACCACCACTTGTATTAAGTAAAAGAAGGCTCTCTGTAGATCCACTCTCAACTGTACCAGAGAATGTTGTTGTACTTCCACCAGATGCCCCACCATTGTTCCTTGTTCCTACAACCTTGGCAGCATGCATATACGAATCAGAACCATGATAGATATATGCTGTAACCTTATTACCTGATGTGAATACAAATCCCTGTGAAGTATCTGCAGAATCATCTACCTTAAGTGTATATGTACCATCCTTGGTCTTAAGATATAACATATCGCCATTGGACTTATCTTCTGGTGTACCTGTTACTGCTGTTGTATTAGCAGGCACCTCTCCTGAATATGATACTGAATCAGATGAACCCGAACTGCCAGAACCATTAGAGATGCTAAGCGCATGCATATATGCATCCGAACCGCGTGCCACTACAACGTTCACATTAGCGCCTGCAACGACTACTCTGCATCCGCCAAGATTAGTTGTGCTGTCAAGCTTAATAACCATCTCGCCGCCTGTTGTATCAAGGTAGAGTATCTCATCAGTAGACTTATCCTTAACCTTACCAGTTACTGTTGCCTGATTAGATGTGTCAACAGATGCCGAAACTGTCTGCTTACCTGCTGTAATAGTTGCAGCATGATTATACTCGTCATTGCCTCTGTAGATTCCAACAGATATCTGCTTACCAACTGTAAGGACCTTGCATCCATTGAAGTCAGTCTCTCCATCAAGCTTGATTGTATAAGTTCCGTCTGAAGAATTATACAAATACAGAGTATCAGCTGTTGTGCCCTTAGCAACCGTTCCTGTTACAGTTGCTGTTGGTGTAGCTGCGTTAACTTCTGTCTTTCCTCCTATCATCATTCCTGTAGCAAGAACAATACCCAAAAGCATTGTTGCTACTTTCCTACTAGTGTTCTTCATAATAATCACCTCGTCTATTAAGATGCCGGCGAAGCCACGAAGGTTATCTTCCTTGGTCTTCTGTCTCCACTCGGACTGTTATTCATATACTGTCTGGTCAATTCATTGATTCCACGTATGTACTGTTCAAATTCTTCATCACTTACCATTAATGGTGTAGTAATAAGACTTACCATATCCTTATCAGGATCTCTCTTGGGTCTTGAGTAATAATCCCTGAAGTCCTGTGCAAGGCTTAAAAGTGTGAACTGAATATTCAGCTCTGTCTGCTCAGTATCGTCAGTAATAATAAGTTCCGGAGCAAGTTCATATCTGTGCTCTAACGTACCTCTTACCTGTCTCTCCTCGCATACCCTAAGTAATCCACTGTCATGCAGAGTCTTAATCTGTCTGTACAGACTGGCCTGTGGGATGTCCTTAAGCTCTACCCCTATCTCTCTGGCAGTTATCCTTCCACGATGAAGTACACACTGTAAAATTCTATGTCTGACCTGGTTCAATAAAAGCTTCTGCTCATCTGCTTTCATACCAGATACCACCTTTCTCACTTTTAATAATATTCTTATTTTTGAGAATGTCAATACAAAAAAAGAAAAAAGTGTGAAAAATACGCGTTTTTTTGCGTTTTTCATACTTTTTCCTGTTTTTGCCATTTAATATTTGACGACACTCACCTCGCCCGTCGACAGGATGAGTTCCCTTCCATCATCATAGCGGACACACAGATGGCACTCATCATCTATTCCTGTTACATAGGCATATTCGTTGGATGTCTTCACGTCCTCATCGGTATACTGCATGACCTTAACGTAATTGCCAATAAGCATGGATCTGTTTCTGTATTCCTCAAGATAATTACTTCTTGGTTCATTAATAACCTGATTGAATCTGTATATCAGACTCGCAGACAGTCTGTTAATTGCGTCTCCATTGCCACCATCCTTATACAATGCTCCGGCAATATTCTTAATATCATCAGGGAAACCGCCGGATGGCATATACAGATTAATGCCCACACCGATAATTACATATGCAAGCATCTCATCTTCCATCGAGCTTATAGCCTCTGTTAAAATACCCGCGACTTTCTTCCCATCATAATATATGTCATTGACCCATTTTATACTGGTTGATATACCCGTGCAGTCCTCAATGGCCCTTGCAAGGGCAACCGCCATCATGCTTGTGAGTCTTGTAGCCTTTGTAGCAGTAAGATCCGGATAGATCAAAAGACTTAAGTACAGGCCCGTTCCCTTTGGCGAATAGAAGCTTCGCCCTCTTCTTCCACGGCCTTTGCTCTGTGATGTAGCAATAATAAGAGCGCGTTTACTAGGATTCTCCATAGCATATAGCCTGGCCACATCATTAGTTGATGTCACTTCGTCATATACCTTGACTTCAAGTTCCTCAAGCATCCTATTTACCTCGGCCCCCTTAAGCGCCTCGTTAAGCTCATCACGAATGATATATTCATTAGGCAGTCCCAGATCGACATGAAGTCTGTATCCTCTGTTAGTAACAGCCTCTATATCATATCCATTGTTTTTAAGGCTTTTAATAGCCTTCCATACCGCAGCCCTTGTAACATATAAGGCTTCCGCCATCTCTTCACCGGACACATATCTGTTACTGTTATTCTGTAGTATTTCAAGAACCCTGTCCTTAGTCTTCATAAAATATCCTTACATAACAAAACGGGACCGCTTACGCGATCCCGTAGATTTGTTTAATTTCAACTAGTGAATTATAACTGTGGACCAGCTGCAACAAGAGCCTTACCAGCCTCATTTGTTGTATACTTCTCGAAGTTCTTAATGAATCTTCCAGCAAGGTCCTTAGCCTTTGTCTCCCACTCAGAAGCATCAGCGTATGTATCTCTTGGATCAAGGATAGCTGGATCAACGCCTGGAAGCTCTGTTGGAACCTCGAAGTCGAACATAGGAATCTTCTTTGTTGGAGCTGTCTTGATGTCACCGTTAAGGATAGCATCGATGATACCTCTTGTATCCTTAATTGTGATTCTCTTACCTGTTCCATTCCAACCTGTGTTAACAAGGTATGCCTTTGCTCCAGAAACTTCCATTCTCTTAACGAGTTCTTCTGCATATTTTGTTGGGTGCAGTTCAAGGAAT
>JAZLFL010000175.1:0-5151 GCA_045615825.1 Lachnospiraceae bacterium | reverse complement strand
AATAAATCTAGGGGAAGGCAGTAATGCCTTCCTTTTTTTGTGAAGAGGTGGTGTGATAATAAATATAATGGAATTTGTAAGATGATATTCTGACAAAGTGATATACGATTCATACAACAATAATGTATGTACTTTCGTTCTTTTTGTGGGAAGAAAGAAGCTGGTTAAAAGAAGAGAATTTGAAGAATTTATATCTGAGAGTATAGAGTTATAGTTGGGGAATCTATGTACAAAAAGGCTCTAATATGGTAACCTAGTAGTTGCTGTATTAGAGCTTCTTTTTTGTTAAAAGGAGCAATGATATGGGAAAAGATTTAAAAGGAAAAGAGCTTGGTGTGGGCCTGTCACAGGAATCGACAGGGTTATACGCAGCTCGATTTGTCGATAGGTTCGGCAAGAGACAACGTAGGCGTTTTAAGAAGCTGCAAGAAGCAAGACAATGGATTGCTGATGCAACATATGTTGACTCACATAGTGACTTAGCCTTTCCAGTAGATTTGATTGTTGATGCTTGGTTTGATTATTGGATTGAACTTAAAAGGAAGACGGTCAGACCTAACACGGTTAGAAATTACGAGGAAAGATACAATCGTAATATTAAGAAAGTAATTGGCAAGATGAAGCTTGCGGATGTAAAGCCACTTCATTGTCAAAAAATATTTAATATTATGGCGGAAGAAGGCTATTTGATTTTGGTGGCCCACAAAATGGCCCACTAAAGATTTCTAAGGTCGTAGAAAAGCTTAGAACACAGGGAAAAGAAATGGAGAGATATAAAAAATGAAACTAGGAATCGTGGGATTACCGAATGTCGGCAAGAGTACATTATTTTATGCAATCACAGGAACAGCAAATGCACAGGCTGCCAATTATCCATTCTGTACTATTGAACCAAATACAGGAATAGTTGCTGTACCTGATGAGAGACTTGATAAGTTAGCTGAGTATTGGAATACAGATAAGAAGACTCCTGCTGTAGTAGAGTTCACAGATATTGCAGGACTTGTTAAGGGTGCTTCCAAGGGAGCAGGTCTTGGTAATAAGTTCTTGGGTCATATTAGAGAATGTGATGCAATCATTCATGTTGTAAGATGCTTTGATAATGATGAGATCATGCATGTAGTTGAGGATGCTACCAAGGCAGTAGCTGTTGATCCAGCTGGTGATATGGAATGTATCGATTTAGAGCTTATCTATGCTGATCTTGATATGGTTGAGAATCGTCTTGCTAAGGCAATGAAGGCCGGCAAGGGCGGTAATAAGGAAGCCAGAGAAGAAGAGGCGTGTTTGAATGATATTAAGGCACATCTTGAGTCAGGCCAGAATGCACGTACATTTGAGTATGATGCTACTAATGATATTCAGGCTACATGTATGAGAGAGATGGGACTTTTGTCAGCTAAGCCAATCATCTATGCATGTAACATGGACGATGATGGTGTTATGGATCCGGAGGCAAGCGATTACTATCAGATAGTTAAGAAGAAGGCTGAGTCAGAAGGCGCATCTGTTCTTCCAATCTGTGCTAAGACAGAGGAGGAATTATCTGATCTTGATGATGATGAGAAGGCTATGTTTTTAGAGGAGCTTGGACTTGCAGAGTCAGGACTTGATAGAATGATTAAGGCAAGCTATGCATTACTTGGTCTTATTTCTTACCTTACAGATGGCAAGAAGGAGTGCCGTGCCTGGACAATTAAGAAGGGTACCAAGGCTCCACAGGCAGCAGGCAAGATTCACTCTGATTTTGAGAGAGGATTTATCCGTGCTCAGGTAATGGCTTATGCTGATCTTGAGGAAGCAGGATTTGATTATCAGGCTGTTAAGGCTAAGGGTAAGCAGAGAACAGAGGGCAAGGAATACGTGGTTCAGGACGGAGATATCATCGAATTCCTTTTCAACGTATAGTTTGCGATTGTTTTTTACATAGCTAATATTGATGGATACTACGGTGGCGATTTTTTTGTAAAATCGCCACTTTTTATGTTTTTGTATGTTATAGTGATTATGTTGGAATTAATCATTATTGGCATAAGGAAACATTGATTATATGAGATATGAACTTCGTGTTCTGGACATGTCGATTAAGGATGAGATAGATATAATTAAGCGTAGCAGCGGTGATGCTTCAGCTGCTACTTCCTTTATGTCCATGTATATGTGGAGAAATGTATACGGCTCTAAGATAGTATGTCAGGATGGTTTTTATGCTCTTAAGGTTGATGCTGAGGGAGACAATATCTGGTTCTTTCCAACAGGTGATGACCAGGCAAGAATCGCCTTCATTGAGGACAGACTAAGAGCTGGTGGGCTTAAGCTGCTATATGCCAGTAAGGAAGATGTAGAATTCCTTGAGAAGCATTTTAAGGGAAAAATGACCGCGACTGAGGCACCTGACGAGTCAGAATATCTGTATAGTGTAGATGAGTTTATCAGGTTTAATGGAGCTAAGTTTAAGCACAACAGGCGAGTGATTAACAAGCTTAATTCTGAACATGACCTGTCAGTCTGC
Organism: Lachnospiraceae bacterium; assembly: GCA_045615825.1. GTDB lineage: Bacteria > Bacillota > Clostridia > Lachnospirales > Lachnospiraceae > Colinaster. Next base: position 2,639 of record JAZLFL010000175.1, on the reverse strand, counting down.
CCATTAACCCAGGACAGAGTAGCATTGGTGGATGAACTGCTTCATGAGCAGATTGCTAATTATGATGAGCGAGGTAAGCTACTTACAAGAGGAGATGAACTGGATTTAAGTGTCTTTGATGATATTGATGCTAATAGGATTACTGGATTAGTAATTAATGATGGAGGGAGCCCTGTTGCCACTATAGCTGGAGCACCAATAACGGATACAGTGTATGATCTTATGATTAGTGGTCATAAGCAAGGCTATGAGGATATCCTTTTGTATTGTATTCAGCAGATGGCGATTGCTCTTGAGGGAAAGACAATATACATGAATGCTGAGGAGGATCTTGGCATAGAAGGCTTAAGAAGATGGAAGAATATGCTTCAGCCGGCAATGATGATTGACATGTGGGAGTGTGATCAGATATGAGGATGAGATTAAGGAATAAAACTATACTATTGATTGCGGTTATCTCAATTGCCTTAACAATTGGGTCTGTTGTCATATGCTATACAAGATATACCAATAGGATGCTTTCAACCTATAAAGAGAATGCCAAGCAGCTTGCCACTACCACAGCTATGATGGTTCTGGAACATGATGCTAAGGAAATAGCTGCTAGGACCCTGGAAGTATTTGAGCAGGTTAAGGATGATTTCGGAGGAATTCCTAACTTAGACGAGATGTCTGAAGCTGAACGTGATGCATATTTTGCACGATATGATGCAATAAAGGAATCTGAAGATTATAAGAAAATGCTTGAGGAACTGCGTGATATTACAAGGATTAATGGGGCTCTTTCTGTATATTTTGCTGCTGTCGATGTTGAGAGTGGAATTGGCATATATGTTGCAGATGGAAGTAATCCCGAGGATACAGTTGTCTGCGAGCTTGGAGAGTATGCGGCACTTGAAGAGGGTGGTGTATCCCAGATAGTAAATAAGACATATCAGTTTGAGGTTATAGATACCAATTACCCAGAATACGGATGGTTGTGTACAGCGGTGGATGCTGTAATTGATGACGGTGGTGATTTTGTAGGATTGTCACAGGTGGATCTGTCACTTTATCAGATTGAACAGGATAGAATAGGATTTCTGATAAGACTTCTTGGCGTGATGTTGGGCTTTACCATACTATTCGTTGGTTTTGCTGCTTATGTTACCAATAAGTATATGGTTAATCCTCTTAAGGAGCTGGCAGAGGCTACAACAAGCTTTGTCAAAGACAGAGACTCTGAGTCTGGCTGTAAGTTGGATGCGGTTAACATTAAGACTGGCGATGAGATAGAGGATTTATATCATTCCTTTGTTGATATGGAGAATGAGCTTTCGAGATATATTGATGATCTTATGAAAATCACAGCAGAGAAGGAGAAGCTTGGAGTTGAGCTTGATCTGGCTAAGAGGATTCAGGCCTCAGCACTTCCGACAATATTTCCTCCATTCCCTGACAGGAAGGAATTCGACATATATGCAACCATGGATCCGGCTAAGGAAGTAGGTGGAGACTTCTATGACTTCTTCCTTATTGATGATGATCATATTGGACTTGTTATGGCTGATGTATCTGGCAAGGGAGTACCGGCTGCATTGTTTATGATGATTAGTAAGACAATAATTAAGACATACACTCAGGCCGGTGGAACTATGGATACTGCTGAGATACTTAGAATGGTCAATGAACAGCTATGCGCTAATAATGAGGCAGATATGTTCGTTACTGTATGGCTTGCAATTGTTACAATATCTACAGGCGCATTCATCTCTGCCAATGCTGGACATGAATATCCTGCAATAAGAAGGGCAGGAGGAGAGTTTGAGCTTATACATGATAAGCATGGACTTCCTCTGGCTAGTATGGATGGTGTTAAGTACAGGAATTATGAGGATACCCTTAATAAGGGAGACATTCTATTTGTATACACTGACGGTGTTACTGAGGCAACAAGCAGCGAGAATGAGCTCTTTGGCAATGACAGGTTAATAGATGCTCTTAATGGAGCTAAGACTGATGATTGCAGGGAATTAATTGACAAGGTTAGTGCATCGATTGATGGATTCGTAAAAGAAGCACCGCAGTTCGACGACATTACGATGCTTGCATTTAGATATGATGGAATTTTGAATTAATTATAAAAGTGCAAAAGGTGCCCAGAGGTTAGTCTTAGTAGAACCCTGGCCAGCATAGACTATAGAACTCTCTTTATCGGATATTGAATCTGATAAGGGGAGTTTTATTTTTATACTTGTAACATTGTACAGAGCTAATAATTCCTGGCCGAGACGGGTAATTAATTCGGATGGTATATTAGTCTCTTCGATGATAAGCAGTTCTTCTTCTTTACATCCGATAATATAGTAATCCTCGTCATCAATACTGATTATATCGAAGGGGCTATTACTTATTTTTTTCTCTTCCTTAAGCAGGTGATAGAACCAGTCAGGATAGCAGATATAATCATAATCGATAGAAGACATATAAGCCTCATGCATACTCTTGATTGCAGCCTCATCTGCTGCAGCCTTTTTTGTATTGCCAGTGGCGGTTTCGCTACCAGAAGAAGGCAGAGTATTAATCTCTTTACAGCTGTATAGGCAAGGGAACAGGAAAGACTTATACCACTCAACCATCTCCGGGGCTGCATAAGCAAA
>JAZLFL010000174.1:0-4028 GCA_045615825.1 Lachnospiraceae bacterium | reverse complement strand
TTAAGTACGAACTTGATTGCTGATGGAACCTTGAACCATGCCTTGCCAGTTGCCATACCTGCAGCCATATCAGTTGAACCAACACCTGTTGAGAAAGCACCAACCGCACCATAAGTACATGTATGTGAGTCAGCACCGATAATAACATCACCAGCTATTGTAAGACCTTTCTCTGGAAGAAGCGCATGCTCAATACCCATCTGTCCTACTTCAAAATAATTAGTAATCTCATTCTTCCTTGCGAACTCTCTTACGCACTTGCAGTGCTCAGCAGACTTAATATCCTTATTAGGTACGAAGTGATCAGGAACAAGAGCAATCTTATCCTTGTTAAACACTCCATCAACCTTCATCTTATCCATCTCATGGATAGCTACCGGGCTGGTAATATCATTACCAAGTACAAGATCCAAATCAGCCTCAATTAACTGTCCAGCTACTACACTGTCAAGTCCTGCATGAGCTGCGAGAATCTTCTGTGTCATTGTCATTCCCATATATAATCCTCATTTCCAGCTTAAAGCTTAACATTACCTGTTTCAAACAAGTTACATTGTACATTATTCTTATAATAACCAAAAATATATAATATTCATATTTATCATAACGTGAGGTTATGATATGATGATTATGAAAGAGGTGATTTATGCAGAATAATCTTAATTTATACTATATCTTCTACCAGGTTGCGACATCTGGTAATATCTCTAAGGCTGCCAAGGAGCTATATATCAGCCAGCCTGCAATCTCGAAGGCAATATCAAAGCTTGAGGAATCCTTAGAGACCACACTTTTCATTCGTAATTCAAGAGGAGTAACTCTTACTGCTGAAGGCGAACTGTTATATGAACAGATTCAGAATGCCTTCCAGTGCATTAAGGCTGGTGAAGATCGACTTCGCCTCGTTAACGAACTCGGCATTGGTCATATCTCAATCGGAGTAAGCTCCACTCTATGTAAATATGTTCTTATGCCATATCTAAAGGAATTCGTAAGGAACAATCCTCATATCAGAGTATCCATCTCCTGCATCCCTTCCATCGAAGCCATTGCAGCACTTGAGAACGGTTCTCTGGATATCGCCTTAGTAAGATATCCTCAGACCAGGTCGTCCCTTGTATTCAAGACAATTATGGAGATTCACGATACATTCGTTGCAACAGAGAATTATCTTAATAACTTCAGTAAGCGTAATACAATGACTACAGAAAGTCTTATAGATAATGCAACATTCATGATGCTTGATAAGAATAACGTAACAAGAAAGTATGTAGATTCAGAGCTTGCTACTGCCAAGATCAATATTCCTAATATTATCGAAGTTACTAATATGGATCTTCTGGTAGACTTCGCAAAGATTGACCTTGGTATATCTGCTGTAATTAAGGAATTCGTTAAGGATGAACTGCTAGATGGAACCTTAAAGGAGGTTAAGCTTCTTAATTCTGCAGAAGGTCGTGAAATAGGATTCGCATATGCTGCGGGCAAACCTTCAGAGAATCCTGCTGTTAAGACTTTTATTGAGAGTTGTAATCTATAAAAAAATCCCCTCACGGGGATTTTTTATTTTGCGTCTGGATATTCGTTACACAATAGTCTGTATGGTGGCTCGTCCTCTTCGATTGCCGGGAAGCGACCAACCTTCTCATAGAATCTGTTATCAGTCTCGTCATCATTACACTGGCTCACTTCACCGATAAGAACAGGACCTGTTCCAGGTTCAACTTCGAAATCATGATACATATACTGCTGGATGGAGATGCTCTCACCAGGAGTAAGTCTTACCTGTGAGCCCGCTGGATACATTGTAACAGTACCATCATGATGTACTTCCACATCGTTAACTTTATCAAGCTCTTCATCCTCTGTTGAGTTATATACTCTGATAAGAAGATTACCGCCACCTCTGTTGATAATATCCTCCATCTTATTCCAATGGAAATGCATAGGTGAATACTGACCTTCCTTAAGGTAGAGAAGCTTCTCAGCATAAGTCTTCTTATACTTATCAGGGAATTTCAAATTACCATTACGGATAGTGATTAATGAGAAACCTACCTTATCAAAATCACCACTACCATAGTCCGTTATATCCCAGCCCAGCATATTCTCACGAATCTCATCATATTCGTGACCCTTATCCTGCCACTCATCAGGAGTGTAATAACAAAAAGGTGGAAGCGATACCTTATACTGGTTAATCATAGCTTCCATCTCATGTAATGCAGCATTAATCTCACTTCTCTTCATATTAATACCTCATTATTACCATATTTTCTTCATAGTGAAGACATTCTTGTCACCATCGCGTCTATAAGACACCTCATCCATAGACTGCTTAACCATATAGATGCCCAGTCCGCCAATACCACGTTCTGAAGCATCAAGAGTAATATCCGGATCCTCTTTAGCAAGCGGATTAAACTCCATTCCCCAGTCAACAAACTCTACTTCAATACTATGATCAGTTGTCGAAACATTAATCTCAGAAGGTCCTCCAATATTATCCTCACCATAAGCATAGTGACATATATTGACAAATATCTCTTCTACTGCAACATCCATAGTAACAGCAATCTTAATAGGAGCATCAACTTCTTCAAGCTCATGCTCTACAAATTGTAATATATCTACTAATTCTTCAATCTTAGAATTACTCTTCATACAAATTCCTTAGTCTTGCAAACAAAACAGGCCTTGGGTAAAACCACAAGGCCTATTAATATTACAAATTATTCAATAGTAAGTATATCTACAAACCCTGTTATCTCAAATACTTCCATAATAGAAGGAGCAACATTCTTAATAATCATATTGCCCTGCTTATTCATAGTCTTCTGTGTTGCAAGAAGAATTCTAAGGCCGGCAGATGAAATGTACTCAAGAGTAGCAAAATCAAAAGTAAGATCAGTACAACCTGCAATAACACCCTTAATCTCTGCTTCAAGTTCTGGAGCTGTTGTAGTATCAAGTCTTCCTGTTAAGGCTACAACTACCTTCTCTTCTACTTTATTAATATCAATCTTCATTGAAATACCTCCAATCATTCACCTGGTAAATATTTTATCATATATTCATCAATAATCAAAATGATTTATATATATATTTCTAAATAATTAAACAACATCTTACAACTGCTGGAAGGCCTTAAACGCAAGGTCTTCTGGTTTTGTATTCTCGTCAAATGGTAATGAATTAATGGCTCTCATTGCATCAGTTGCACTCATACCCAGTGCACATACAATATCAAGAGCTTCCTTCTTAATAGAATTGAGCTTATCAGATCCTGAATCTGCCTTAACAGATACCACCTCAGTAAGTATATCATCAGACTTAATCTTACCCTTTAGATCTGCAATAATTCTGGCAGCAGTCTTACTGCCAATTCCAGGCATCTTGGATAAGGTCTTCTCATCCTGAGCAAGAATAGCAACTTTAATATCCGCTGGTGTCGCCTTGGATAGAATTCCTAATGCTCCCTTAGGACCAACTCCGTTAACACTTAAAAGCAGCTTATAGAAATTAAGCTCTTCCATGCTAAGGAATCCATATAGCCAGAATGCATCCTCCCTTACAGCTGTATAAGTATATATCTTCACTTCATCCTCAAGCTGAAGAGACATTATATCCGATGTTGGCATCTTAATATTATAGCCAATACCATTATTCTCGAGTATTACCTGTTCATTATCCAAATATGTGATTTTTCCAATAAAATAAGCGTACATGAGTAATCCTCCGTACGCCTATTTTATCATTTATCAGATGAAATTAGAATTAAAATCTAGAGATTAGTTATTGATGAACTTATCCTCTTCGTTATTCCAGCTGTAAAGAGCTCTAACTTCCTCACCTGTCTTCTCAGAGATATGCTCAGAAGCTAACTTTCTCATAGCCTTGAAGTGAACCTGACGACCAGCTGGTGACATATCAAGGAGGAACTCCTTAGCGAATGTACCATCCTGGATATCTGAAAGGATCTTCTTCATAGCCTTCTTAGTATCCTCTGTGATGATCTTAGGACCTGT
>JAZLFL010000173.1:0-8998 GCA_045615825.1 Lachnospiraceae bacterium | reverse complement strand
ATGATCGCTCTTGATGCAGGCGCTGAAGACTTCTCAGATGAAGAAGACAGCTTTGAGATTGTAACTCTTCCAGATGACTTACAGTCTGTTGTAGATGCGTTGGAAGAGAGCAAGATACCAATGGTTTCAAGTGAAGTTACTATGCTTCCACAGACATATGTTGATGTAACAGATCCTGATACAGTTAAGCAGATTCAGAGAATCCTTGATCTTTTGGATGAGGATGATGACGTACAGGCAGTATATACTAACTGGTCTGACGCTGAATAAGGCAGTTTAATGAATAAAGTTAAGAATTTCTACAGCTATATAATGTGGTTCGTATTTGCAGCGTTAACAGTAACACTGTTTATTTTTGGTGCGCTGGCTATAATTCATAATTTCGGAATATCCGGGGATTATTATGATTATGCAATAGGTGGACTCAGTATAGCTGTTATATGGCTTGTTAGCTTCCTAATATCATTAGGAGTTAATAAGTTAGTTCCCGCTTTATCAGATAGAACAACTGCTGTATTTAGCTGGATTGGTTTCATTATTGGAATTGCAGCTATTGTGTCATTCAGAGTTCTTGTATGTGACGGAATTATTAATTCTATTAATGCTTCGGGAATTATTGAACAGTATTATGGTGCTTCCGTTATTAATATGGGGGGAGCGGCTGCCTGCGATTTTTCAACTGTTGGTGGTATATACAACAGTGTTGTTTCAATGGCTTTTATGCTTCTTGGTAATTCAGGAACTGCACTTTATATATGTGAACAGTTAATAATGCTTATTGCATCTATACTTGTGTATTTTGCTGTTAAGTATTTCTGTGGTGGTTTTGAGGGATTTACATTCTTAATCACGGTTGCATTATTACCATTATTTGTTATACATGGTGAACATTATGCAGCTTATATATGTGAATACTTTATATTTGCTTTAGGGTTATGGTTATTAGCCATAATGGTCAGACTGTATGATAAGAAGATTGTTAATTATATAAGCGTTTTAGTAGTAGCTGTAATTACCGGTCTGATAGCAGCATATTCAGATCTGGGATTCGGGTTACTTATTCTTGCAGTTGCAATCCTTACAGGTTGTGTAAAGGCAGATATTGCGTATCGAATAATCAGTCCTGTATTAGCCATAATAACCGGAGCTGTTACATTCGTAGTTACGTTCGGTTTTAACAATATATACGCAGGCGATTTCAACGGATTATACGACACAATTGAGAAGGTAATTATTTATCGATTTGGTGGACTGTTTAACGAGAATATATTCTTAGGATTAGCAGGGGAGACATATTTCGTATATGTATTAATTGCATGTCTTATATATGTTGCCATGTACTTCAAGACCCGTGAAGATTCACCACGTCATATGATTCTTCTGCTGATTGTAATGATTGGTATGTACTGTTATATGCCAACTATTAATATGTATGCGGTCAGACTGGTGATTATTTCATTATTCGCAGTAGTTGGAGGTAGTGGCTTATCGAAAATGCTAACTAGTAGCCGACAGATAGCTGTTAGTGTAGATCCAGATGAGCTTAACATTGAAGATCTTGATGAGACTGATGCTACTATTGCATCTGATAAAATCGATAAAACTAAGGAATCTGAGACAGCTGAGGAAGCTGAGGATATTAAGCAGGTAATAGAAGAGCCTAAGGTTATAGAAGAGCCTAAGGTAGTTGAAGAACCTGTGAAAACAGAAAAAGTTGAGGTATCAGAAGCACCTGTGGTGGTAGAAGCCTCTGATAAAACAGAAGAACCTACGATTGAGTTGTTTGAGAATCCTCTGCCTCTTCCTAAGAAGGCTGCTAAGAGGGAACTGGAATATGATTTCGATGTTCCAGATGATATGATGCATTACGATATTGATGTTTTCGATAATATTTAACAAGGAGTATTAATGGCAAGTTCTGGAAATAGCAGACAGTCGTCTGCAAGAAAGAATAATAGTAATAATAGAAGTCGTTCTAATACTAAGGCTAAGAATGCACGATATGACGAACCAGAGATTAATCCTGACATAGTCGTGTTATTAGCTGCTTTAGTCGGTATATTCTTATTCTTATGTAATTTCCATATTATTGGTTCATTTGGAGAGATTATATCAAAGGGAATGTTCGGCCTGTTTGGTGTATTAGCTTATATTGTGCCATTACTGTTAATTGCAGTAGTCTTTTTCGGATATTTAGCAAGAGAAAGTACGCGTATTAAGATTAAGTTAATAGCATGCATTATTCTCTATTCGCTTATTAGTATTATGACAGAAGAGATATGGGGTACAGTCAGAGATCTGTCCACATATTCTATTCGTGATATATGGATGAATTCATCTGATAAGAGAGCTGGAGGTGGCGTTATCTTCGGTTCAATTGCTTATATGATGGATACTTATCTTAATATGACAGGCACTATGATTGTCTTATTAATTCTGATTTTCTTATGTATCCTGGTTCTTATGGGACGAGCTATGATTGGAAGAATCAAAGCTAATGGACGAGAGGCTATTCAGACAGCAAGAGTTGATGCAAGGAACAGAAGAGAGGAACGCAGAGAGGTATCCAGATATGAGGATGATTCGGAGGTCTTCGAGGAGGATATTCCAAGATATGCCAAGAAGCGAAGAGGCATAGGTGTTGGTATCGGAAGTGAGCCCGTTAAGGATGATTATCAGGGTGAGGAATTAACTGATATCGACAGAACTCCAAGAAGAGATAAGAAGGTATCGGGAGTTATGGCAGATACTTCTCTTAAGCAGACTTCTAGTAAGAATTCATACCGTGATGATATGCATGAGATTACGGTAAAGGATTCTGATGAGGATATGGTTGTCGAAAAGGCATATGCTCGTGCTGACAATCCATTTGATGAGGTTGCTGCTCCAAGATATGGCAGACCGGCTCCTGTAGAGGTGGCTGTTAATGACAGCCCTGCAAGCTTTGAGGAACTGCATGCCTATGTAGAACCGGAATCGGAGGTAGAGCCTGTATACGAGCCTGTATTGGAACCGGTTAATGAGCAGGAATTCGTATCACTTGAGGGCTTTGAGGATGTTACATTCAATACAGCTGGTGCTGATACACAGACTGATGCATATGATGAACCTGTATCTAATGTAAGGCCTAAGGCTACAGTTAATAAGGATCTTCAGGGACTTGATCCTATCACAAAGGATACCTTTAAAACAATGACTAAGTCAGCCAAGAAGGTTAATAAGAAGTATCGTATGCCAGATGTAAGCCTTCTTAATAAGCCATCTGTTAGTACAAGTGGTAATTCCAAGGAAGAGCTTATGAGAACAGCTAAGACTCTTCAGGATACACTTGAGACCTTTGGTGTTAATGCAAAGGTTACTGATATAAGTCAGGGTCCTGCTGTTACAAGATTCGAACTTCAGCCAGAGGTTGGTGTAAGAGTTAATAAGATTGTATCGTTATCAGATGATCTTAAGTTGAGCCTTGCGGCAACTGATATAAGAATAGAAGCTCCAATTCCTGGCAAATCTGCCGTAGGTATTGAAGTACCTAATAAAGAGAGTTCCATGGTTGGATTCAGGGAACTGCTTGAAGATAAAGCATTTAAGAATTTCGACAGCAAGATTGCGTTCGCTGTTGGTAAGGATATTGCTGGTAATGTTGTAGTTACTGATATTGCCAAGATGCCTCATATGCTTATAGCTGGTGCAACTGGTTCGGGTAAATCCGTCTGTATTAATACAATCATAATGAGTATTCTGTATAAGGCACATCCTGATGATGTTAAGCTTATTATGATTGATCCTAAGGTTGTAGAGCTTAGCGTATATAACGGAATACCTCATCTTATGGTACCTGTTGTTACAGATCCTAAGAAGGCATCTGCAGCACTTCACTGGGCTGTTGCTGAGATGACTAAGAGATTCCAGACTTTTGCTGATTTCAAGGTAAGAGATCTTAAGGGATATAATAAAGCTGTTGAATCACTGCCGCCAAGTAATGATCCGGATGCACCTAAGAAGATGCCTCAGATTGTTATTATTGTTGACGAGTTGGCAGATCTTATGATGGTGGCAGCTAAGGAAGTTGAAGAATCCATATGTAGACTTGCACAGCTTGCGAGAGCATGTGGTATTCATCTTATTATTGCTACACAGAGACCTTCTGTTGATGTTATCACAGGTCTTATTAAGGCTAATATGCCTAGTAGAGTTGCATTCGCGGTAAGTAGTGGTGTTGATTCGAGAACTATTCTTGATATGAATGGTGCTGAGAAGCTTCTTGGTAAGGGAGATATGTTATTCTACCCTCAGGGTTATCCTAAGCCTGCAAGAGTTCAGGGTGCATTCATCTCTGATAGTGAAGTGTCCAATGTTGTTAACTTCCTTAAGGATCAGGAATATGGTGTGGATGACCAGAGCGATCTGCTTACCAAAATGAATAATATTGCAGCAGGCGGGGGAGCAACCAGTATTTCAGGAGATGATTCGGATAGTAAGGATGAACTTTTTGCTGCAGCAGGAATGTTCATTATTGAGCAGGGGAAGGCATCTATCGGAAGTCTCCAGCGAAAGTTTAAGATTGGATTTAATAGAGCTGCAAGAATTATGGATCAGTTAAGTGAAGCAGGTGTTGTTGGCCCTGAAGAAGGAACGAAGCCTCGTGCAATCTTAATGGGACCAGAGCAGTTCGAACAGTATATTGATGATTATGTGTAAAATTATTTTTGGAGGAATTGTATGAAAACGGATATTGAGATAGCACAGGAAGCGGTACTATTTCCAATTGAAGAAGTAGCTAAGGGGATCGGGTTAACCCGTGATGAACTTGAATTATACGGTAATTATAAGGCTAAGATTAATGATGAATATCTTAATCGTATTGAGAGTAATGAAGATGGTAAGTTAATTCTTGTAACTGCTATCAATCCAACGCCTGCCGGAGAAGGTAAGACCACTGTAACAATCGGTCTTGGTCAGGCATTTGCAAAGCTCAATAAAAAAGCAATTGTTGCTTTACGTGAGCCATCATTAGGACCATGTTTTGGTATTAAGGGTGGTGCTGCAGGTGGTGGAATGAGCCAGGTTGTACCAATGGAGGATCTTAATCTTCATTTTACTGGTGATTTCCATGCGATTACTTCAGCTAACAACTTATTAGCTGCTTTGATTGATAATCACATTCAGCAGGGTAATGAATTAAGGATTGATTCAAGACAGATCATATGGAAGAGATGTCTTGATATGAATGACAGAGCTCTTCGTAATATTGTTGTTGGTCTTGGAAGCAAGATGGATGGATTCGTACGTGAAGACCATTTTGTTATCACTGTTGCAAGTGAGATTATGGCTATATTATGTCTTGCTAAGGATATGAAGGACCTTAAGGAGAGATTATCTAAGATTATTGTTGCTTATAACCTTGATGGTGAACCTGTTACAGCGGGTGAACTTCAGGCTGTTGGCTCTATGGCAGCACTTTTAAAGGATGCACTAAAGCCTAATATTATCCAGACACTTGAGCATACTCCAGCTATAGTTCATGGTAGTCCTTTTGCCAATATTGCACATGGATGTAATTCTGTAAGAGCTACACGAGCTGCACTTAAGATTGCTGATTATACAATTACCGAGGCAGGATTTGGTGCTGATTTAGGTGCTGAGAAATTCTTCGATATTAAGTGCAGAATGGCTGGTCTTAAGCCAGATGCAGTTGTACTTGTTGCTACAATCAGAGCCTTAAAGTATAACGGTGGTATTGCTAAGGATAGTCTTAATTCGCCTAACCTTGATGCGCTTAAGAAGGGTATTGTTAATTTAGAGAAACATATTGAGAACCTCAAGCAGTACGGTGTTCCAGTTATTGTTACTCTTAATTCTTTTATTACTGATTCAGAAGAAGAGACTAACTTCGTTAAAACTTTCTGTGAGGAAAGAGGCGCTGAATTTGAACTTGCAGAGGTTTGGGAAAAAGGTGGCGAAGGCGGAATGGCTCTTGCTAAGAAGGTTATTGAGACAATCGAGAATAAGAAGAGCGAATTTAAACCTATATATGATCTTGATCTTAGTATTGCTGATAAGATTAAAGCTGTTGCAACTAAGATTTATGGCGCAGATGATGTAGTATTTGAAGGCAAGGCATTAAAGGAAATGAAGAAGTTAGAAGAGCTTGGCTTTGGTAATATACCTGTTTGTATGGCTAAGACACAGTATTCATTATCTGATGATCCGGCTAAGCTTGGAAGACCAGAGAACTTTAATATTACAGTAAGAGACATGTATGTATCAGCTGGTGCTGGATTTATAGTTGTTCTTACGGGAGATATTATGACTATGCCAGGTCTGCCTAAGAAGCCAGCTGCATATTCTATTGATGTTAATGATGAAGGACAGATAACAGGTCTGTTCTAATTAGAGGATTATTAATGAATTGTCCTAAATGCGGAAGGCCACTTAAGGATGGCAATATGCTGTGTGAATTCTGTGGGGAAGAGATAAGGATTGTTCCTGATTTCGTTCCAGAGATTGAACTTAGCATAGAAGAGTCCATTAACAATATGGTAATGGAGCTTAATCCTGATGTGGAAGATGTTGATGATAGTCATTTTGAAAAAGATGACACTGAAGAAAAAGAGGATGTTCTTCTATCAGATTCAGCATTGTTTAATAAGAAAATAATTATATTTTATACTATTGGCCTTATTATTCTGGTTGCTGGAATTATAATTGGTGCATTTATTATGATATCTCATGATAATTCATCATCCTACCAGATTGCCTGCGGTGATAAACAGCTTGCTAATGGCCAAATACGTAAAGCGATCGATTACTATAACAAAGCTGTTGATATAGAACCATCAAATATTGGATATAGAATTAAGCTTGCTGACTGTTATATGGAGCTTGATAACTTTGACAAGGCTGTTGAAGTATATAAGGATATGATTATCTATGATCCGACAAGTTCACTTGCCTATGCTCAGATAATTGCCCTTTACGAATCTGAAGGCATGTATGATGCTATAGATGATTTCCTGCATCATAATGCTAATGATGATATCAGAGCAGCATTTGTTGATTATCTTGCTGATGAACCACAGTACAGTATGGATGCAGGTGAGTATGATGAGGATATATCAATTACACTTACCAATGATTCTGCCGGAACAATCTATTACACTGTAGATGGTGAGGTCCCAAGTGAGAATAGTACCATCTTCAAGGACCCAATAACACTTAAGAAGGGCAAGCACACAGTTAAGGCCATTTTTAAGAATGAATACGGAGTATGGTCATCGGTGGCAAGTAAAGTCTATGACATTAAGTCATCGGCTCCGGAAGAACCTGTTTTATCGCTGCAGTCTGGTGCATATGATACTCCTCAGGTGATTAAGGTAACGGTACCATTCGGATGTAATGTCTACTATACGATGGATGGAAGTGATCCGGATAGAAGCAGCCGAATATATGGTGAACCAATACCTCTTGAGCAGGGTATATCTCATTACAGATTTGCTGCTATTAATACACAGAATATAGCCAGTGATATTGTAGAGGGTAATTATAAGCTTGATGTTCATACTGAGTTCACTGAGGAAGTCGGATTAGTGTACTTATATCAGTATCTTGTGAACAAGGGATATATCATTGATCTTACAGGTGCATCTAAGGCTTATCCGGGTAACTTTAGTTATCTGTACAGTGAGCTAAGAGAGATTGGTGAGATTCCAATGTATATATACAGAGAATATTATGTATATGGCACTGAGGCCCGAGCCATGACTAATAATATATTCGGTGTTGATGTTAATACCGGAGATGTATATCTGTTAAGACGTGGACTTAATGATTCCTTTGTTATTGCTGCTTTTTAAGTTAAGTTTCGTTCTTTACTTGATTTTCACTTTAAAGTGGCATAATATTTAAAAAGCGTTTAATAAGAAATAGTTAATTATAAATTGGAGGAGATTATGTATAAGATTATTGAGGCTAAGAAGCTCAATGATATCATCTTCAAGATGGTTGTTGAGGCTCCAAGAGTAGCTAAGAAGTGTTTACCAGGTCAGTTTCTTATTGTTAGAACTGGTGAGAATAGCGAGAGAATTCCTCTTACTATCTGTGATTATGACAGAGAAGCAGGAACAATCACTATTGTATTCCAGCCAGTTGGAGCAAGTACTAAGGAGATGACATCATTAAAGACTGGTGATTCTTTCCATGATGTAGTTGGACCACTTGGTCGTCCATCTGAGTTCACAGAGATGAGCATGGACGAACTTAAGTCTAAGAAGATTCTTTTCGTAGCAGGTGGTGTTGGAACAGCTCCAGTATATCCACAGGTTAAGTGGCTTCATGAGCAGGGCGTAGATGCCGATGTTATTGTTGGTGCCAAGACTAAGGATTTAGTAATTCTTGAGCAGGAGATGGAGGCCGTTGCTGGTAATCTCTATGTTACAACAGATGATGGTTCTTATGGTCGTGCCGGTATGGTAACTAAGACAATTGAGGACCTTGTTGCAGAAGGTAACAAATATGATGTATGTGTAGCTATCGGACCAATGATCATGATGAAGTTCGTATGTCTCCTTACCAAGAAGCTTGAGATTCCTACAATTGTTAGTATGAATCCAGTAATGGTTGATGGTACAGGTATGTGTGGTGCCTGTCGTATCGTTGTTGGTGATGAGATTAAGTTCGCATGTGTAGATGGACCTGAGTTTGATGGTCATCTTGTTGATTTTGATGGCGCTATGAAGCGTGCAGCTGCATATAAGACTGAAGAGGGTCGTAAGATGCTCGAGCTTACAGAAGGTGACACACATCATGGCGGTTGTGGCAACTGCAATTAATGAACAGGAGGTTAGTATGGAAATCGATGTATTAAAGAAAGTGCCTGTTCGTGAACAGGAACCAGCTGTTAGAGCTACTAATTTTAATGAAGTTTGTCTTGGATATAATGCAGAAGAGGCACAGTGTGAGGCTTCAAGATGTATAAATTGTAAAAATGCTCAATGTATTA
>JAZLFL010000172.1:0-20304 GCA_045615825.1 Lachnospiraceae bacterium | reverse complement strand
ACGGATAAATATGGTAAATTAATTATGGATTTCATATTACAGACACATATATTAAGGAGCATTAAATGGATATCAAAGCAGTAATATTTGATCTTGATGGAACTTTAATAGATACAGAAAAGATATACAGGCAGGTATGGCCTGAAGCTATGGCCAGTCTTGGTTATGTATATACAGAGGCACAGTACCTTGAAATGCGTTCTCTTGGCCGTCCTTACGCACCAGCAAAGTTCAAAGAATGGTTCGGCGAGGACTTCGACTATGACGGCGCCAGAAAGGTCAGAGGAAAACTCTTTAATGAATATATCGATAAGCATGGCATCCAGTGCAAGAAGGGAGCAGTTAATCTCCTAACCCATCTTCACAATATGGGGATTACTACCGCCATCGCTACTGCTACCGATTATGACAGGGCAATGACTTATCTTAAAATGGCCGGCCTTGACACTTATTTCGATCATGTAATCAGTGCCACAGCTGTGGATGAGGGTAAGCCTTCTCCCAAGGTCTACCAGTTCGTCTGCGATAAGCTTGGCCTTACGCCCGATCAGTGCGTTGCCTGCGAGGATGCTCCTAATGGAATACTCTCTGCATACCGTGCAGGACTTAAGGTCATTATGATCCCTGACCAGTCCCCATGTACCGATGATTTAAAGCCCATGCTCTATCATCTGGTGGACAGTCTTGATGACATCATAGATATAATAAAATAAAAATGGATGGCCTGATGGCCATCCATTTTTATTTTTAATGTTTCTTAAAGAACGATACAACAACTCCACCCGGGCCGGCATGTGTACCGATAACACTGCATATCTGGCTGATATCAAGTTCATCAACCTTACCTTCCCACAGTTCCTTACTATCCTCTATATACTTCTGAAGCAGAATATCCGATGTACCAGAGTATCCAAGCAGAATCGGAAGATCATAATCTATGCCACTCTCTGCAGCAAGTTTCTTAAGGAAGTTATTACCCTGCTTGGAACCACGTGCCTTACCAATTAATTCAACCTCACCATTAGTAACCGTTACAACAGGCTTAATATTAAGAAGACCTCCTGCTAATGCCACTGTAGGCGAGATACGTCCACCCATCTTAAGATACTCAAGAGTATCAAGTAAGGCTATAAGACATATATCCTCTCTCTTAGCCATAATGGCATCTACTACCTCTCCATGGCTCATTCCTGCCTCGACACAGTCAATTGCATACTCAGCAAGAATACCTGCACCAGTTGCAACATGTAAAGTATCAATAACAGTAATATTGTCATCATCTTCCGCTGCCAGACATGCGCTCTGGTATGTACCGGAAAGCTTGGAAGATACCGTAAGCACAATTGCACTGTCCTCTGTTCCACGAATATCCTCGAAGATAATATCAAAGTCAGCTGGTGTAGCCTGTGATGTATGTGGAAGCTCATCTGTCTCAATCAGCTTATTATAGAACTCATCCTTAGTAATAGTTACACCATCAATATATTCTGTCTCTCCAAATCTAACGTGCATAGGAACTACTGTCACACGGTCCATATATTTCCTTGCCATATCAAATGTCGAATCTGTAATAATACGAATACCCATTCTATCCTCCGCTAAACTATATTATCTCTGGTAATATTATTAAGCCATTTATAGCTCTTATAGTACTTATATACAACTGGCATTTTCCAGAATTCATCCAGGCAAAGCACAAAGTAAATCCACATTGGTGGAAGCTTAAGCACATATGCAACAAAGAATCCCAATGGAACCGCCCAGAACCACATGCTTACTAGGTCACAGTATAATCCAAACTTGGTATTTCCGCCAGCACGGAATATACCTGCAATCATAAGCGTGTTCATCGCCTGACCAATAATATAATAACTGCTGATAATCATCATAATATCCAGATACTGATATGCCCTGTCTGATAATGTAAAAAGACTCATCAGTGGATGTCTGAGTATTATAATAAGCACACTCATACACAGTGTAAATAAAAATGTCGTCCACGAAAGCGTCCTGGCATCTCTCTTACACTTCTCAAGCTCATTAGCTCCAAGCTCCTTACCTAAGATAACTGTACCACCGGCACTTATACCGAAGCATACTGTAGTGAAGATATCTCTTAAGGTAGTAGCAACTGATGATGCTGCAACCATATCAGTGTTGAGATGTCCTAATATGATGGAATAGGTTGAGAATGCCAGTGTCCATACTAAATCATTAAAAAGTGCCGGACCTGCATACTTAACAAAATCCTTAAGCAGCACCTTATGATGGCCAAGTAACAGCCCCATATCAGGCTTATCAATACCACCTTTTAAGTAGTCAGTAAGACATATAATGAACTCTATAATTCTTGATATAAGTGTCGCAAGTGCAACACCAAACACGCCCATCTTAGGCAGTCCAAACAATCCGAAGATGAATGTTGCATTGAGGAAAACATTCAAAAAGACTGTGATTGTAGAAATCACTGTACTCTTCTTAGCCTTCTCAATGGATCTAAGAGTACACATGTATGCCTGTCCAAATCCCATAATCAGATATGACAGACCTACTGCACGAAGATATACTACACCAATACCAATAAGCGTTGAATCATCTGTATAAAGTGTCATAAGCTGACGAGGGAATACCATACATCCCACTGTCACAAACGCTGTAAAACCTATTGATATCTTAACTGCAATACCAAATACAGCCTGGATGGTACGTAAGTCGCCTTTGCCCCAGTACTGTGAATTCATAAGAGCTGCCGCCGAACTAAGTCCGAAGAATATACCCCATAGAATGAACATATACTGATTAGCAAGCGAAACTGCTGCCAGTTCGTCCTGTCCTACATATCCAAGCATCAGGACATCCACAGACCCAACAAGTGCTCCCAGGATATTCTGAATCGCTATTGGAATAACCAGTGCCAGAAGCTGCTTATAAAATGCTTTTCTCTCGGGCCTTCCTGCTATAAAGTTATTATAATTATTTCTTATTTTTTCCATAACATACTAATCGCAAAAATAGGCGTATCTCACGACACGCCCATTATCTTCACTTATGCTGGTCTTGCCAGGTAATATCCCTGAAAAAAATCTGCTCCAAGTCCTACGAGGCAATTGAATTCCTCTTCTGTCTCAACGCCCTCAGCTACAACCTTGATTCCATATGAATGCATACGTTCAATGATGTTCTTACAGTTCTGCTGCTTATTGACGTCCTTATGAATATCTGTAAGAAGTCCACGGTCAATCTTGATAATCTCAGGATTAAGAAGATCCACCTTATTCATATCATTAAAGCCTGAACCATAATCATCTAAGGCTATCTGTGCTTTACCAATTGTTGCATGGTCCCTCTTCGCTAATGACTTATCAAGCGAGAATTCGGGATATTCCAGTAACTCAATAATCAGAAGCCCCTCTTCATTACCATAGTAATTAACAATGGCCTCTGTCTCCGCCTTAGTGAATACCTCACAGGGAAATGAGTTAATTGAGAGCTTCTCTGTGTATCCCCTTAAGTAATATGCCTGTGCTGCACCGAAGAATGTTGCAACCTCTAAAACGTGTAGCTTATTAAGCTTTGTATACTCCTCAATAAGATCAACAACCGTTCTGCCAATTGGCCTCATAAGAGCTTCTCTGGCATATATTGTTTTTCCATCCGGATAGTAGATAGGCTGGAATACATATTCAATTTTCAATTCTGACAGCGCTTCTTTAATATCATCAGACACTGCCAAATCGTCAAAATAAATCATATAAAATCCTGCCGAAAATTTTAGTTTTTTTTAGAGATACACAATGATTATATCATTTTTCACAAAAATGGTACATATTTTCCAATTAAAATGGTGACTATGACTTTTTAAGGGCTTTATATGCAGCTGCAAATTCCTCCAATTCAGCTTTATATGTCGTTTTTGCTTCAGGAACTTCCGCTGTCTCATCTACTGTAAGTTCACCATCTCCGGCGTTAACATTATATTCACCTCGCGCCACCATTCCATACAATGCAAATGTTTTAGCGATAAAATCGTCAAATCCTATAGTCCGACCATTGACCTCTACTCTTCCTTTTTGGGTTAACCAGCGTTCGCGCACTTCTCGTGCTATATCCTTACTATCTAAAATAAAACCAGTGTAGCTATGTGAGCAAAGATCGGATGCGCCCATATTCATTCTTAAAAGCATAAATCTCTTCCAACCATCCTTAAAATAGTATTTTGGATCGTCGAAGTTCTCCATATCATAGTCATATGAATACAGGAGCTTAAAGTTCTCTTCAATACATTCTTTTCTATCGTCCATTTTGTTGTTTATGAATGAATCGATATACTTTCTATTGAAGATATCATTCTGCTCATCTTCTTTTGACACATACTCACCAGAGTTAAGCTTTCTTACCGGATGAAGCTGGGAACGCACACATCTGTCAACATCCTCATCAGGAACACCACCACTTCTCAGATTTCTATAATCTACTGTAGACAGAGTAGTAGCCTTATCGTAAAGATATCTGTCAATAAATAACTCCATCGCCTCATCGAATTTAGCAGCAAAAGCCTGGCCTCTGCCTGGTCTTTTATTCTTCTCTCCAAAAAGAATATCCATACCTTTTCCTTTAGCTAATGCCTTGGCCAATTCGTCCAGTGTAAGCTGCTCCCTTGCCCACTGTGTCTCATTTCCTGTCCCATTATTAGACTTTTTCTCTATATATGAGTCAATCGCGTCCTGCAATCTCTCTCCATACTTTTCCTTTACAGCAGCAAGGTTTCTTCTTTCGCTTTCAGCCTTCGCTCTTGCGTTCAGCCTCACCGCTCTTCTTGTATGACTATCATGGAAATAGTCGTTCTTACTCTGCATCAGTTCAGAAGATACGTCTTTCCCAAGGTCTTTAAGCTTCTTGCGAATTTTAGTCATCTGCTTCTGGAAATATTCCGCATCAAAGAGATCCGGATATTTTCTTGCCATCTGGCCTGCCAGCTTATTTGCCGCCAAAGCTTTTGCATATCTTGTATACTTTAATCTAAATAAGCTGTCTTCCTCAGATACGTCCTTTTTTCCACCCATCTTAATAAGATGCTTATTCATCTGATATTCCTGCTCAATTACTTCAAGATCAAGCTTATATTTTGCAAGAAATTCTTTTTTAAGAATCTTCTTCTCTTCACGGGATAACTCCTCCCGACTAGCTAAGCCTTCATAGTTGGCAGTCGCCTCTCTGTGTCTTCCTGAAACAGTAATAAGATTATTTGCATATTTATTAACATTCTCTCTGTGTTTATTACGAGTCTTTTCATCTCTCTCGGTATTATTAAGACTGTACTGGTGAATAATATCCAGATTATTTGCGTTTTCCATAGTCTTTACAGAAAGATTAATAACTTTTCTAATATTTGCTGTACTTGATATCTGCTTGGCATCATTTGTTGATAATCTTTCAACATATTCTCCACTATAAGCATTCACAAATGCGGACTTTGCAGTTATTCTGCTACCATCTTCATCGACACGAACCTTCTTATTAGCATTAAATCCGTCCATTGTTCCGAGATCAACGCCAGTAAGTTTTTCTATAACAGTGTCATGAAGAAGTTCTTCCTGTCTATTATGTTTTTCTTTTAATTGGTTATACAGTTCAATTGAATCCATTTTTCACCTCAATTTGGCTTTCAAATCTTCTATTATATTTCCAACCAGATTGCTGAATAACCTGGCTTGGCTATAGCTTTCTTCTCAAAGAATTTCTCGGCTAAACTAATCGATTCGTCATTAACTCCAAACATTCTTATCGAATAATCCGGGTACTTATTTCTCATATTTTCCAAGAAACCTGACAGGATTTTCATCATCCACAGTTCACATCCTGGCTTACATATAAGCACAGACAATTCAATCATCTCCTCGCCCTTATAGTCAGTCACTTTCCTGGCAAGAAGCCCAGATGCGAATTCCTTATCTGAAAAAGCTATATGGGACAGTTCTACATCGTACACATCTGTCAATTTTTCCCCGTCAGGTACAATGTAAAGTCCCTCTTCCTTTAACGCCGATACTGTCGCATTATTCTGCCAGTTCAAAAGCTCATCAATTCTAACACCGGCTGAAGCCATACGTTCAATCTGCTTACTTCCAAAGCAATTGTTCCACACATCATTTGGAATGATATACTCTTCTCCACTGGAAATAACTATAAAGTCCTCTCTGGACAATATAAATGAATGCAATTCTCTTGTCTCATCTTCCAGAATATAATCCAGACTAAGGGGAATATGTAACTCCTCCACGTACAGATAATCAACCAGTTCATTAAGAAGTGCCGTCGCAACATTCTGTCGCCTGTATTTTTCCATGACATAGATACATGTAATTAATATCTGATCTTCTCTGAGTTCAGCATCCAGAAAACCTATTTCAGTTCCCCAGACATATGCACCAATATGAATATTATCTCCGTCAAATTCCATATCAATATATGGGTCAAATTGCTTATTATCAGCCATCGTTCAATCCTCCTAACGGACGTTATTCTGCGCTGGAGCCCGATTCACACGGTCAAGCATTGCCTGCTTTCCTGCAAGAAGCTGCTGCTTTTTCGCTTCGCTTTCTCTAAGCTTAACGGTACATTCTTCCTTTTCGGAAGTTAACGCAGCAAGTTCTTCAATTGATTGCTCACTTGCCATAGCAGTATTAATCTCAGCAAGCCTTTTATTAGCTTCCTGGATGTTAGCATCCATGTCATCAACTGCAGCGTAGAACTTGAAGAAATCTGCATACTCATCAACATGGTCAATAGAGAAATTAGGAATTTCCGCCATTCTTAAAAATACATCAGCAGGATCAGCACTAAACATCTTCTTCTCAGCATATTTGAATACTTCACATCCATAAGCTGGAATCTTTGCTTCCTTATAGAACCCATCCACCTGTTTCGCTGCTTCCAAAGGGCTATCAGCTGGAACATCATATCCCTGAGCCAGTAAATACTTTGCCCTAATCTTCATATCAGAAATAATATTCACAAGCGATCCAAGGCGATTAAATACCTGAAGTTTCTTCCACTTGAGGCTGTCTTCCGGATTTGCATTTTCGTAGTCTTCTTTAAATTTTGAGAAAAATTCATTATTTAAAATATTGGATTCGAATGTTAATCCAAGTTTACACATACGTAAATAATCCTGGAAATGCGCATCATCCTGGAGATGATAATCATCACTGGTTCTATCTGAATATGGAAGGTCTGCAAACTTTAACAGCTCATCCATCATACCCTGAAGTAAAGGCTTTATATCATTTTCATAGTCATCGGATATACATGCCTTAATCCATTTTTTATTCCATTCATCCTTTTTAATGTCTTCAGGTAATATCTTATGATTGGCATCAAAACGGATAAAATGCAAACCAGCACATACAATACGATCAATGTTTCCACCCTCAAATCTGTTACGTATTTTTTGATCATCAGCAGAACCTGGAGCTACATAGCGTCTTAGTAACTCGAATTCCTCTGCTGGGAAGTTATGAGTTCTTCTATAAGCTAATTCAGCTCCTTCTTTAGTCATTTCCATTGTTGAAGGGCCAGCTGCTCTGTATGCATATATTTTGTCATTAACGAATTCATCTTTTTCCAATTCCAGGAGAGTTTTCACATC
This sequence comes from Lachnospiraceae bacterium, assembly GCA_045615825.1. GTDB lineage: Bacteria > Bacillota > Clostridia > Lachnospirales > Lachnospiraceae > Colinaster. The sequence continues at coordinate 12,656 of JAZLFL010000172.1, read as the reverse complement.
CTCTCCTGTCATGAACAGGATATTATTCTTAAGAGTACCTTCGATTTCTGTAATGTCGGCATTTTCAAAATTCGGGAACTCATCTTTGCACAATGCTACCAATTGATTCTTCAGTTCATCAATATGTGCATACTGCTCATTAATAGACTGATCAAAATCAGCAAGAGCCTTCGTGAATCCTAATTCGTCCACGTGCTTTGAGAAATATTCAGTATAGTCCTGTAAAAAGCCTCGTTCACTCTTTATGGCTTCGCAATATTCCTTAGCTCTCATATATTCATTCATAATATCCAATATACGCTCTGACTTTTCTCTCGGAATCGCATTGCCGTCTTTATCCTTGATTTCAGTAAGCTGATATATCTTTTTCCATAAAATATCTCTTGACTGCTTCTCTAAATCAACAATAACTTTTTGTTTTTCAATTTTTTTAGCTAATAGCTTCTTAAATCTGTCGCGGTATTCCTTTCCAATTAAAGAATTCGATATATTAGTCCTGTTCTCTACTGGAACCCCCTCATTCGCTTCGCTTTTAAATATAGTACCAATAAGCGAGTTGGCTGTACCGGTTTCTTCATCTAACTGTACCTGTAAGAGGGCATGTTCTTCTCTTAATCTGACCAGCTCATTCTGGGTATTTAAATAATCCTGATGAGCTATTTTCGTCTCTTCTACAAGAAATTCATGATCTGCCTTCTTTTCATACTCTGCTTTTTTGATTAGATTCATCAGAAGGCCCGGTTTTGCTGAAAGCTTTCCAGTAGGCAACAGTCTAGCTCCTGTTAATCTCTTTGCATTGTACTTATTCGCCAGTTCTGGATTTCTATTCTTATAACCGAAGAAGTTTGCCAGGAAACGATTCTTTAATTCCGGGAAACTTCCTTCTATATCACTCCTCTTTTCATGAACAGTCTTGATATATGTCATGAAATCATCTTTCTGCTTATGAAGTCTGACAAGTTCTTCCTTAAGCTTTGCTTTCTTTTCTCTATTATTGCACTTGGAAACCTCATCCTCCTTAGATTCAATCTGATGGTATACATCGAGAATCTGTTCCTCATATTCACTATTTTCTGTAATCAGGGCTTTCAGGTCTTTCGCAACTTTATACTTTCTGTAATCTTTGTTAATATCGTCGAAATATTCCCCTCTCTGTATCATACCTTCAAGCAAACCAGTCATCTGCGTCAGATAGTTATTTTCAAACGGAATAATGAGTTCTTTTGTCGTATCCACTGCATTCTTAGCTAAATGATATTTTTTACGAATTGCAGTAGGGGTGTCTGGTTCAGGAACTCGTATATGGTTAACATTTACGCCACGTCGTTCCAGGGAGTATGAAGAGACCATGTTCTGTAAACTCTCTGGATTCTCAATCATTTTACGAATAAATGCTCCCGTTTTCTTTCCTTTGTTTTGCTTTACCCATATTTCAAAGCCTGTCACCTTTCCTACGGTAGCTCCTCCAGTTGAAATATTCATATCTGCGCAAAGATCATGAAACAGAGGAACAAATGGATTCAAGGTACGAATCATCTCAAGCTTAGCTCTAAGTGCAGGACCTTTTTCATTAAGATAGGCCTCTCCGATTGTTCCGTGGGCAAAGAAAACATTTTGAATGGACATCATTAAGTCCTGCTTTACCAACAGAGCTGGCCCATTTTTCTTGAGATTTTCTGGTAAAAAATCCTCCAGTTTCACATCATAATCCATGATGTCATTAATCATTTTATCTAAAAATGGCCTCATTTTTTCCAGGTCGTTGTGTCTCCAGGCTGAGACACCTTCTTTAATAATATTTTCCATCTCCGGATTTACTGTAGTGCCATCGTAATTTTTCTTAATTCCCAGGAAAGTGTAAATCCAGCTACGTGGATCCTGGTATTTAATATTTGGATCCTTGTTCTTATCACCCGCTAATATCTGCTCACGTTCAGCCTGTGTAAGATCGAGTTCCTCTGCATACGTACTCTCCCTTAATCTTGCGCGTTGAACTGACATCAGACGAATTGTAAGTGGCGTAACATATTCCTTAACATCCAGCTCAGGATGTCCATCATCAGCAGCCTGTGCCTTGAATGCTTTTTCTCCAAGCTCCTGATACATCTCATCCGAAGTCTCTAAAGCCCTTACTGGTTCATACTCCGGCTTTTCCATCTCCTGAATAAATGTATCCTGTATCTCCTCAGGCATATCTGCAATCCATATATTCAGATTCTTCAGGAAATTGTATGCAAGATCACGCCTGTACTCACCCTTTTCGAACCACTTATAGCCCTTATTTTTGTTATGATACAGTGCTATTGCATTTCTCATATCAACAAATTCTTTGATATATGCGTACTGCTTAGCAATATCAAAATCAGGACTGTTAACCAGATTATCAAAGGCTTCTACCTTTGCAATCATATTATTCATAAGCGCAGAGTTACCCTTAGCCTTCTCCTTCTCCAGCTTTTCACGGTAAGTAGCAACTATAAAACGAATCTTTAAATCCTGCTTTAAAAGGCCCTTGGTTTCCTTTCTTCTCTTGATAATAGCCGAATTCTTATCTTTTACTTTATCAAGATCTGCTAACTCAAGCTGTAATGCCTGTAATTCTTTTTCCTTCTCATCACTCAGTACATTTTTTGTTTTTTTCTCATTACTTAAAGCAGTAATCTTATTAGCCAACGCTCCTCTGCGTTCAGCAAACAGTCTGTTTTTTTCAATGTACTGCTTAATCTCATCTGTAAGCATCGCACGGCGCTCGTTAACCTTATTGTTATACATGTCCCTGTACTGCTGCCTTGCTGCCTTCTTGCTTTCTTCCGTAACCTTTCCTACGAGAAGCGAAGTTCCTAGAGACATCTCAGTTTCCATCTGGGCCATGACTGCTTCCTTGGATCCTATCAGTTCGAAGTCATCATCATCTGGAGCTAGCTGATTCATTCGCCTTAAAGACTCATCTGATACTGGATTCTCTTTAATAATCTCCTTCAAAGGATCTACCTTGTTCTCCTCCTTTGAAGAATCCTGTTTATTAATCTCCTGCTTAGATACAAGTGACTTAACTACATGATCTGGCTCTACAACAGTCTTTTGATCCTGCTTTTCCTCATTTTTATATAAATTCTCATCCCTTTTATCTGATAATATCAGCTCTTTTTCCTTCTCACTCAAGCCTTCCATGCTGCCATCATCCTCCTCTAGATAATTTTAATCATCTCTATTACATTGTCTTCTTTTTCTGGTATCCCGAACCAGTCATAGCACTGCTGATGTACGACATCGTTAAAAGTCTCACAAATCAGTACTGCATCACCATTCATTGTCTGCTTAGCTTTTTCGATAATATACATCATAATCATGGCTCTCGCCTCGCTATCATATTTATGATTGCATATATATCTGGGCGTGGCATAGATTGTACCTTCATCCAGCTTTCTGGCATCTAAGAAGGCTACAATCTCACCATTTATAAATGCCACTAATCCAAATTCCGGATCAGGTGCTTTGTCCGAACTGGAATCAGGTGTCTGTTTAATCTTTTCCAAAATATTAGACTTCTGCACATTTGTTAGCATGCGATATGGAATTACATGCTCTGATAGATTCTTAATATCGTTAGCGGCCTCCATCAGCCTGCAGTCTGTGAGTTCTTCTATTGCGTAGAAAAGTCTAAAACCGTTCTCAGTATAATGATAATCATTATTAAATAGTATATCCGAATAGCGTGCTATTATATCTATATCTCCCTGCAAATGACATGCTATAAAATAGCCACCAAGTGAACGGCATATATCTTCAAGATTTGAAATTAATTCTGTCAGGTATTTGGGATCAGCACCTTCCCGTAAATACAAATCATGGATATCATATGCTTCCTCATGTGTATTATCTCTTGCAATGATTGCCATGGACTGAATAACATCATCCTCCAACATGGCAAATACGTGCATATCATCCCGCTTTAACAGTCCTCGCTGCCTGGCCGAAAAATATTTATCTCTCTGTTCACTCGTTATATTTAGCTTTTCAAATCTCATAACACCACATCAACCAAAAATTATTAATTAAAATAATCTAAATTCTCTTCCTAAACTCTCTGCCTGGCCCTTCAAAGCACTTAAAATATAACCACTATTCCAAGCACCCAAAAGTGTGAATAACTTACGCTTATTATCAAAAATCACACCACCACACGCATTCATAAATGTATCTGGATTTTCTTCATCAAACTGCGTTCTATCAACCTCAGATCTTCTCATATTTTTAATATTAGGCATTTCAACACGAATTAAATCACACAAAACCTTTTTATATGTAGCGACAAGTTCTGCTTCATGTTGATTCCTAAAAGCCTGATCCGTCTGATGTTCACTGAATTGCTGCACTATAGCCTTTAACTCTTCAAAATCTATAGTAAGCTTTTCATCATTTTTCTCCCTAACATCCTTCTCCATAAGATCGATATTCACCTGTTTTGTAGCTCCATCCCGATAATGTAAAGTATAAGCATTCGCTACTAATCTATAAGGCTCGCCTTCCGCAGGGTCATACAGATGAAGTTCTTCTCTAAAGATCGCAAATGGACAAATAACTTCAAAATCATCATTATCTCCCCACGCTTCATTAAATTCTTTCAGAGTGTCAGAATCCATTTTTACTGTCTGCTCAAAATCCGCATTAAGTGCAGCAATCAACTCGTCTTTAAGGTTTCCTACTCTTGTAGCTGTCTCATTATCGTAAGGCCTTTCTGCATTCTGTGCAGTCCTGAGTTCCTGAAGCTTAACTTTTATCTCCTCCATATCTTCGCCAATGAAAATATCAGCAAATGTCTTCTGTCCTACCTCGCTTGTATCATCAAGCATAAGTGACAGATCGTTTTCTTTAGCATACCATTTTGCCCAAACTCTCTGAGTATACTTTTGACGTGCCTTTTCATCAGCTTCATCTTTTGCTGTAACAATGAAATTCTCAGCAAGAAGTTTCATACTATAACATTTATCAAAGCAACCGTTCGTATAACCATCCTCTGCGTCTCTTAATATAGCCTTCATATCAGTAATAAGCTTATTATAAGCATCAATCGTATTCTTAAATCGATTCTGGCACTGTAAATAGTTGGCTATTGCAGTTGGCATAGGTAATCCCATCTTCTGAGCTTCTGCTGCAATAACTGACATTCTAAGAATGGCATCGTTGTCATCACCCATTTCAAGAATCTCTCTAACCTTTGCCCTAAAATTAGGTCGTTCTCTTTCAAATTTTTCTCTCACATGCTCATCCCTATTATCCTCATAGAGCAGTGCTTCAAATGCCTCGATGAACTTATCTGCTACACCAAGACCACCTCCGGCAGATGAGACAAGCAATATCAGATTCTCCTGCTGCTTCTTAGATAAAACTGTCGCATTACCATAATCTATTACTGTTGCACCATTTTCATCTATCATGATATTACCTGCATGAAGATCACCATGATAGAAGCCTTCTGCAGAAAATACACTTTCATAAACCCATTTCTCTGCGAGGGCTACGAGATACTCCTGTTTCTTCTGAGTCTTTGCAAGTAGTGCTGATACTTTCTCAATAACATTCTTAAAGAAGATTGGCATACCCGGATCGCCACCAGGGCCGATATACTTTTTTGCATCCGTAAAACGATATACCGGATGCATGGTATCATAAAGTATGTTCTCGACATCAGTTGTATCCTGATCTACAGTCTTGCCATGAGCCAATTCAATAAGCATTACATTTTTGCTTGACCTCGTAAGATCACTTACGTTCATTGAATGAACATGATCATCATTCGCACTACCTGCGATGGTGGTATCATAATGCCTCTTGCCCTTAAGAGCATTAGCCACTTCATTCTCGAAGTTAAGTTCCTGGTTAATTCTCTGGTAAGTATTTCCGAAGGTAACCTGCATCGCATTATTATTTTCACCATCTACTGTCTTAGCGCACTCCTCGAAGATGGCCTTCTCTCTCTCCATTCGGTTAGCTGCATCAGGTCTAAGTATCTTTACAACGTGATCGACACCATCCATGTTAGGGCCATATATCTTAACAAGAAATGCCTGACCAACCGAAGCGGCACCAAGAGACTTGGTAATCTCAATCTTATTGATCTTACCATCTGAATTCGCAACAAGTTCATGAAGCTGAGCCTCAACATATTCCTTAGAAATAGGAAGAAGCTTTGATCTCATATCCTCAATAGCAAACTTAAGGAGTCCTGGAATTCCCTCTACAGGAATACCCTGCAAAGTCTTCTGTAAAAGAGGACCTGCGCCCTTGAACATACCCGCAAGACAGCTTTCTTTTGATGCTTTAATTGCATCATTCTGTGCGGCATTATTATCCTGATCTGCCATAGCCAGTCTTTCGTCAGGTCTTGGTGTTCGCTTAGCCTCACGAATCATAAATGCGATTACAGAACGCTGATCCATTGATGATATGTTACCAAAATAGTGTCCCAATACCTCCTTAAGGAACTTAGCCTGTCCTTCATTACCTGTAGTAGTATTCTGCTTAAGATATTCAGTCAGCCATTCTCTCTCCTGCTTAACGCGTTCCTCTTTCTCTGCACGGGCCACTCCATTTTCTTTTGAACTTGCGGGCTTTTCAGGCATATGCTGTGCTCCACCAAAATTCTCCCGCAAAATTTCGTCTATTAGAGGCTGAATAGCTGCTATCTGATTCGATGCAAATGCTTCTACTATTTTGTCCAGCTTCTCCTCGGCCTGAATATCTACATCCACATTGCCTTCCTGGAGACGTTCTGAAATCATGCCTTCAATTTCAGGCACATCCTTATTAGCAACTGTCCCATTCTCATCAAATACAAGCCATGATTTGAAAATCATTAAAATCTGCTTAGAAAAAAGGTCAGGATTATCAACAAATGGAATACGCTCCAAAGTAGACTTAAGAAGTGCTTCGTCCTTAAGCATTAAAGCAATAGTATGAATACCCTCAGGAGTACTAACTATTTTCTTAAATCTCACTCCCTTTACTGCCTGTTCTACTGCTTCATCTATAGCACCTGAATCTTCAGAAAAAATCAGATCGGAAATAAAAGTCTTAATCTGTTTTTCTTCATCGCTCCATACAGGTCCTTTAGGAATAACTTCCCTTGCTTCTTCCTGCTCCACGAATCTGACAATGTTCTGTGCAGTATCACCGTTTTTCCACTTTTTAAGAACATCACGGGCATCCTTTGAGTTAATGTACTTACCTGCATCGCCCTTAACTTCAACGTAATACTTGCCACCGCGTGCAGTACGAATTTCTCCCTTAACTCTTTCAGGATTAGTCTCTCTGTTCATAAGCTGCTTAGCCAGTGCATGAAGCTCCTTCACACCCTTGCCGTCAAACATTTTTTCAGACATATATGTAACTTTGCCCAGATATTCGAGCGCATTCGCTTTGATGCTATTAACCAGCTCTACATCATTTTCATTAATGTCCTCTGTTCTAAGCTCATTGTTAGCATATACTTCGTCTGTCCAATGCTTTTCATTATTTAATATTGCAATCTCCCTTGCCATTCTGTCAGGGACAATATTATCATATAAAGCTTTATTTAAAAGCTTTCTTAAATCTTCATTCTTAATCCTGTCAAATCGGCTTGCATCAATACCATCATATCTGGTACGGATAGCAGTAATAGCATTCTCTCTAAAGCCAATTGGTGCCTCATTGTTCTTGTAGTCTGCATTTTGAGCAAACTTCATAACAATCTTAGTAGCCTTAAAGCCGAGGTTCTCTTCGTACTTATCCGGATTCGCCTCATGAAGTCCATTCAATGCATTTTCAGACATAATAATCTTATTGCGGATATCTGCAATAATCTTCTCTATACCTGGAAGCTCAATAGCATCGCTTCCATTTACAGCCATAATAAGCGTTCCATTTCCCTTATGAATAAGCTCAAAAGAAGTATTGCAGGTCTTAGTCCTGTTATGATTATCCTTATACTTTCTCGCAACATCAGCGTCCCTATAGCCAGCAAATGCACTATGTAAGTAGAATGCCTTAGGGCCATCCTTCATATCATCCAGTACATTCATTACATAGTTGGCAAGGCGTACATTATCACGGATATCCTCGTCAGCTCCAGTTAATGACTGACCTGGATCAAGACTTAAAAGGTTAAAAATTAACTTTCCAGCTGGATCTAAGGCATCCTTATTAATATTATGAGTAACCTGCTTTTCCTTTATGTTGTTCTTCTTGAATTCCTCACTTGCAGGCTCCTTGCCGACCAGTCTTTCTGCGTACTTATGGATATTGAATGACCAGAGCAGGTCAGCATAAGTCCTGACTCCTGTCCATTCAGGATTCTCCTGCGTGCCAATAACAGTTCTCATAGAAGTAAACTCTGAGAGCTCTTCCAAAAGAGATAACATCTTATCTCTAACTAATGTATATCTTCCTGTTCCTGTCCTGGTTGTCTTAACCTCAAGGTATTTTCTACAGGCCTGAATAGCCCTTTCATACTTACGCTCAATAGCTTTTAAGTCATCATCAGTCACCTTAGGAACAGCAATCTCGTCACCATTTTCCCATGCATGATCCTCAGCAAGGAAATCCTCAAGTTCCTTGAGCTTATCCTTGATGTCAGTCATCTCTTCGCTGTCCCACCAGGCATGCTTTCTTGAGCTGTTAAGCAAAAGCTGGGAAGTCTTTCTTCCCTTATTAACCTTAAGACGCTCCTTGGTCTTAGGTGAAAGCATAATATCCCTATTCTGTGCATCAAGACGCAATGCTTCAGAGATCAGATCAACCTCTAACTGTGTCTTTCTTGTACCCTGCACATTAGCATCATATGCAGGATCATCGACCTTCTTAACTCTGATATTCTCCTCAGAGATTTCCTTAAGCTTGTTTACTGCAACTGGATTAGCAGTAGCAGTTTTATCTATTCGCTCTTCCTGCAGATTCTTATAAATCTGCTCCTGTATCTGCTGTTTTGTTAATTCACCATCTCTTGGCATTGCCTAGTCCTCCATCTCTGTATCCTGTAACGCCTTAATCAGTATTTCAGTATTTTCACCCTCTTTAGGGATAAATATCTTACACACATCACTATATTTCTGAGTCATTATCTTATACGAATATTTCAACAGAAAAGCTATAGATAATCTGTTTAGATTATTCGAAACAACAAATTTCCTCATCACCAGCGAATTATCTCCAGACAATGATATTAATAACAGTGCCTCTATCTTCTCATTCCTCTTTATAACGCAGGAAACATCAAGATCGACCTCACTTATATTGAAATCATCCTGGCTGACAATAACAATACCCCTCCACTCAGATTGCATTGTTTCATCTACTATCTTAACCATATCATGGATATCCAAATCCGAAAGAGCCTCCACAGTATTAATATCATCAATACTGGCCATAATCTTCGTATCAGCAAGCTCCTTTAATGTAAAGCTTACATATCCTGCACCATCAAATGTCCCAATTTCTTCATCAAGCTTATCCAGATCATTTATCATATTCTCAAGTTCGTATAGGAATCCTGCTCTGTGCCTGCTTCCTATATTCTGATTAACATCGAAATAGTCACTAGACAATGTCAGATAAGTAACCCCATCCAGACTGCTCTCGTTTGTAAATCCATACTGCTTGAAATATATCTTTTCCCCACGGCATAGGATCTCTCTTGCCGGACTATATGGAAAAACAGCCTGCATCTTAGTCTTATTATATTTTTTAGCTAATGAAATAAGCTTAGCGATCATATAAGAGCCAAATCCCTGCTCTCTGACCACCGAATCCACCATCATCCAGTTAATAACCAGACTATCCGAAGTCTCCTCGCATATAACAAGTCCTACTGGATAATCATAGCCTTCATGCTTACCCCATAATCCCATGGCAAATCGGCCCTTTGCCGACAGATTATCCAGCATTGAAAATGGATCCAGATCCCCAAATAAATCAAAATATTGCTTATCAAGTCTAGTAAATATCATACTGTTAACACCCTCTAGGTTATCATACCCTTTTATCATAATACTGTGCAATAGTGACAAAACAATGACAAAAAGAGCAGTAAATCACTGATTTACCACTCTTTTTGTCTATTACACAATATTAATAATAATCAACCTGCTACTTCATCGAATCGTCATAGTGTGCTCGCTCACCACCAATGAACTTGGCTCTGCTTCTGGCAGCTGATACATATGCCTCACCTATGCGGTTATTAGTCAGTCGCACTGGAACAGCGACCTTCTTAATATGCATTCCAATAAGTGTACCTCCGATATCAATTCCGGCATCGGCCTTAATCTCCTCAACCGCAACAGGGTCCTTAAATGTTGCATATGCCGTTGTTGCCAGAGAACCACCCGCCTTTGGCTGTGGAACCACATTAACAATCTCACTGAATGGAACTGCTGCCCTCTCAACAATGATAGCACGGTTAAGATGCTCACAGCACTGGGCTGCAACATATACACCTGCTTCACTCGCGGCTTCCATTATTCCGGCAAATGCTGCCTGTGCTACTTCAAGATTAGAATTAGTACCAATCTTATCGCCACAGATCTCACTGGTAGAACATCCCACCACAAGAATCTGTCCCTTCTTAATTCCAGAGACATCAATTATCTCAGCAGTTGTGTTCTTAGCCTGAGCCATAATATCTTCGTACATTAATATTACCTTCTTTCAAAAAGATTATTGATTGCACCAACTCTTGATAATGCGTTAATCAGAAGATATCCAAGTACAAGACATGTAATACCCTGAAGCATATTACTTGGAATTGATGCTGCCGCTCCTACTCCGTATCCAAGGAGAGTTGCTTCGTAGATGAAGTAGCCAGCTACCATTATAGCCTCTGCTACAACACCACTTATAATATATGCTATCTGCTTATTAATATTTACCTTAATTACAGCCTTATATACGATATATCCAACAAACGCCATGCCGAACTTAATTATAACTGTTCCTGGTACATAGCTTGGATATCCGGACAGTAGATCTGCAAGACCTGAGCCAATGCCGGCTGCGATTGCTCCATAAGGATTACCCATTAGCCACATTGACAAAAGAACTATCGTATCTCCGATGTTCACATATCCGTTAGTACCAATTGTTGGTACCTTAATCACCATAGTAGCTATGCATGTCAGTGCTGCTAACATTGATGCAGTTACAGTAAGTGTTAATTTCTTATTCATTACGTCTCCTCCATGATGTCTTCATGAAGGTAATTATACACTCATCTGAATATATTATAATATCCAATTCTGATTATTTTTATATAACCAGTTTGTTTTATCCTAAATGCTAATCCAAAGTACCTACGATACTAATAGCTTTTTCCAGATCCTTTTTTGTATCAAATAAAAACTGATGTCTTCCATCTGTAGTATCGAAAATTATTCTCTCAACTGGAACACCACCGGCACAGCATCCTGTTACATGAACGCTGCTCTTATCGCATGTGTATCCTGTCACCGCTTCAAGTGGGAGGTAAGTACCATCAGCTTTATATATAGCCTTTTTACTAAACTTATACTGACCTATTCTCTTAGCTGTCTTTTTGTCCTCTGCCACATTTTCTACTACTACGTCTGCTACAAGTGATTCTAATTTTGCTCCAAACATTATGCCTCCTATCACCTTATCCGGTCTGTCTTCTACTGTATATTGGCAATTAGTGCTTCGTAAAATAAAGGGAACTGATTCTTAAGGTTAATAGGTCTGCCATTAATATCAAGGAAGCAGTGTACACTCTCTGCCACACATACCTTATCTCCGGACTGGTTGCTCATATCATAACCTATAATCAGCTTGACTCCCTTAAACTCCTTAACACACACATCAATACTTACTGTATCGCCAAAGGTCGTTGTCTTCTTATAATTACTCTCAACCTTAATAACCGGAGAGACAATTCCGTCATCCTCAAGCTTATTAAAGCTGAATCCGATCTGATTAAGGAAATCAATTCTTGCCTCTTCCATCCATCTAATGTAATTAGAGTGATGGGTTATTCCCATCTTATCTGTTTCATAATATTGAACCTTGTGAATATATGGTGTCATGATGTCTTCTCCTTATGTAGTACAACTCTCCCAGGTGTCAGTTCTTCTTAAGATACTTCTGATAAGTCAGATCAATCGCAAATGCTCCCAGAGGTGCTGTAAGCACAATTGCAAGTACAGCTACTGTAAGCACTGTATCTCCACAGGCTAATCCAAGTGAAAGAGGTATGCCCCCGATGGCAGCCTGCACTGTTGCTTTAGGTGTATAGGCCAACATGGTAAATAGCCTCTCTTTTCCCGTAGTAGGGGTTCCTAACAGGCACACGCATACACCAAGCATTCTGAATACAAGCGCTCCCATAATCAGTACAAGTGCCTTCGCACCCACCTTACCAAGATAGCTTATATTAACAGTCGCTCCGACTAATACGAACAGGAATACCTCTGCTGCTACCCACAGCTTCGCATACTTAGCCGAGATTCTTTCTGCCACATCCTCCTTCTGTCTGCGAATACCGATTCCAATGAACATAATGGCGATAAGGGCAGCGAATGTGATAGGCGTAGTCAGACTGTCTTCTATTACAACAAGTAAAAGTGAAATACTGAGTATAATGAGAACCTTGGAGGTATCTCTTACAT
>JAZLFL010000171.1:0-13940 GCA_045615825.1 Lachnospiraceae bacterium | reverse complement strand
TCTTATAATTCCTATATTCTAATCCAGATCTTCTATGCATAGCCTAATATCTGCATTATCCCCTGATGCATCCTTGAAGACCTTAATTATCTTCATTCCGTAATCGCCCATATCATATAACGCATCAATACCAGTAAGTATTATACTGCATTCAGGCATATCCGTAAGACAGTCGTATAAGGCATCAAGATTACGTCCATAATAATCCGGGAAGCTCAATATCTTAGATATATATTCATGAATATCATCTTTAGTTGTAATATTACTAAAATCCAATATGTATTCCATATCAATATTAATTCCTTAGTTCTAAAGCGTAACTCTTAATCAGCTTCTACAACTCTTCCATCAATAACTTCATATCTTGTGAATGTCTCATAGTGGTCAGTTGTGTAATAGTACTTAGGCTCATTGGAGAATATGACTCTCTTGGCACCGCGCTTGCTCTGGCCATTAGTATCAATATCGCATTCGAAGTATTCTATGCCATCATCTGTTGGAAGCAATCCTTCATTATTGCCAAATCTTCCACCGCCAATCGCTCCGCCTGGGTAATAGTCCTCTACCGAGCCACCTTCCCAACCAAGCTTCTTCGCCTTGGTCTTAGTAATATAATTTTTAGGAAGCCTTCCATATGTATCCAGATACAGAATTACATTCTCATAATCATAATAATAACCATCTTCATCAATAGCAGCAGCTTTTGTCGGTTCTTCTTCTATCTCGTCTTGATCTGATACATTCTCTTTAGTCGGAACCTCTTTATCCAAAACAGCTTCGTCTTCTAAATTAATCTTGATATCTTCAATATCAAAACCTTCTAATGAATCTGCAAATTCACCACCAAGAACCGACTCAACATTATTATTAATAACCTCTACAACTTCTTCATCTGTTAAATTTAGGTTATTAGCTTTATTAATGTTCTGTAATTTTATATAGAATAATACTAATATCGCTAATATTACTAAAGGAATAACCTTCTTAATCACATTAGAAAATCTGTCGTTCATCATAAGCCTCCCTTGGCCTTAATCTTCTCCATGGCATCAACGAATACCAGGATCTCGGCAACCGCCTCATAGAGTTCCGGTGGAATCATATCACCAATCTCTAATTTGGACAGAGTTCCAGCAAGCTTGCTGTCCTTATGCACTGGTACATTGGCATCCTTAGCCTGTTCAACAATCTTATCAGCTATAAGACCCTTACCTGTTGCAACTACCTTAGGTGCTTCAGATTCATTAGGATTATACTCCAGTGCTATCGCTGTTCTGTTAGGATTCTTCTTGTTATATTCAGCCATAGTCCTATTATATCAAAAAAACTCCGGGCCATATAGCCCGGAGTCTCTATAATAACATGATTTATAAGTCGAATTAGAACTTACCAGCCTTAGCAGCTTCCTCGATAGATACAGCTGTAGAAACAGTCATACCAACCATTGGGTTGTTACCAGCACCGATAAGACCCATCATTTCAACGTGAGCTGGAACTGAAGATGAACCAGCGAACTGAGCGTCTGAGTGCATACGTCCCATAGTATCTGTCATACCATATGAAGCAGGACCTGCAGCCATGTTATCTGGGTGAAGTGTACGTCCTGTACCACCGCCTGATGCTACTGAGAAGTACTTCTTACCCTGCTCGATACACTCCTTCTTGTATGTACCAGCTACTGGATGCTGGAATCTTGTAGGATTTGTAGAGTTACCTGTGATAGATACGTCTACGCCTTCCTTATGCATGATTGCAACACCTTCGCATACGTCGTTAGCGCCGTAGCAGTTAACCTTAGCTCTAAGACCTTCTGAATAAGCCTTTCTGCTAACTTCTGTAACTGTGTTTGTATATGGATCATACTCTGTCTCAACGAATGTGAAACCATTGATACGAGAGATGATCTGTGCAGCGTCCTTACCAAGACCATTAAGAATAACTCTAAGTGGCTTAGTACGAACCTTGTTAGCCTTCTCAGCGATACCGATAGCACCCTCAGCTGCAGCGAATGACTCGTGACCAGCAAGGAATGCGAAACACTCTGTCTCTTCCTCAAGGAGCATCTTGCCAAGGTTACCATGACCAAGACCTACCTTACGTGTATCAGCAACAGATCCTGGAATACAGAATGCCTGAAGACCAATACCGATTGCAGCAGCTGCATCTGCAGCTCTACGACAACCCTTCTTAATAGCAATTGCAGCACCTACTGTATATGCCCACTTAGCGTTCTCAAAACAGATTGGCTGAATACCTTCGATAAGGTGATATACATCGATACCAGCTGCTTCTGTAATTTCTTTACATTCTTCAATGGAAGAGATACCGTACTGCTTAAGAACAGCAAGAATCTGGGGCTCTCTTCTTTCGTATGATTCAAATAAAGCCATCTTTGATATCCTCCTTATTAAACTTCTTTATCTGTCCTGGGATCGATAATCTTAACAGCATCCTGAACACGACCATACTGGCCTGATGCCTTATCTAATGCTGTCTGAGCATCGTCACCCTTCTTGATGAAGTCCATCATCTTACCAAAGTTAACATACTTGTAACCGATGATCTCATCATCAGCATCAAGAGCTACCTTTGTGATGTAACCATCTGTAAGCTCAAGGTATCTAGGTCCCTTATCAAGTGTTCCGTATGTTGTACCAACCATTGAACGAGCACCCTTACCAAGATCCTCAAGACCAGCACCGATTGCAAGACCACCCTCAGAGAATGCAGACTGTGTACGTCCGTAAACGATCTGGAGGAATAACTCTCTCATTGCTGTATTAATAGCATCACAAACAAGGTCAGTATTAAGTGCCTCTAATACTGTAAGACCTGGAAGAATCTCAGATGCCATAGCAGCTGAATGTGTCATACCAGAACAACCAATTGTCTCAACTAATGCCTCCTGGATGATACCTTCCTTAACATTTAATGAGAGCTTACAAGCACCCTGCTGTGGAGCACACCAACCAATACCGTGTGTGTATCCAGAGATGTCCTTAATCTCTCTTGACTTTACCCATTTTGCCTCTTCAGGAATGGGAGCTGCGCCATGATGAACGCCCTGTGTAACCTTACACATTTCTTCGACTTCTTTTGAATAAATCATGTAAAAACTCCTTTCGATAAATTATAAATTTATACCATTAGGTATTTTCTCACATAGTGAACTAAAAATCTAGAGTTAATTTACTATATATCTAAAATTAACTACTTAATTTATTTAAGATCAATGTAATCACTGACATCAACTCCGATTACAATTGCCTTATTCTTATTATCATGTATATCAAGCCATGAATATAATACCTTATTCCATTCACGACACGAATAATTGTACATATCTCCTGCTGCATTCGCCTTATCATCATTAGGATCCATTCTCTTGGCCGGACAGTCCACACATTCTGTAGACTTCGACGCAAGTGCCTGATAACAGAGCTGACCAACACATGTACTTCCACACTTCTTTAGCGCTCTCTCATTGGCGAATTCAATAACATTGGTCTCTGTATCAATAATATATACATTAGCATCCATAGCTTCGAACATACCAAGCTTGGAAATATTCTCCTTAGAGAAGTACTTATTATGTACATTAAGGAAATATGTTGTAATTGAGGCCATCTGATCCTCTAATGTATCAAGCTCCTCCTTCTCGAATTCAACCTGATCATCAGTAAGATTCTGGAATACAATTGCAGCAACATATGTATCACCTCTGTATATAGGATAATACAGAAGCTGTGATATATACTCATCCTCAAGTGTAAGCCTTATCTCCTCATCAACACTCTCATCTGTGACATTGATAAGTGAAAGCTTCTTATAATTCTCTTTAAGTCTGGTATGCATATCATTAAGGATAGCCGACTTTGTCGCGCTAACTGTACCATACTCATAACCAGAATCAGCATATCTCAATTTATTCTTCTGAACCGTATTGATTGTAAGTCCGCCAACCATATATGCTCTGTTGAATCCCAAATACAGACATGTAATCTCTAACACTGAATTAAGTGCTGATAATGAATCCCTGTCCTCCTGGAACATATGAAGGCAGATATCCTTATAATCATTATGTAAGTCAAACGAGATAAACTGCTCACTGCTTATGCAGGCATCAAATTTCTCACGATTGAATACATAATCATGATACATAGCCTTGGTAATAGCTGAATCAAAGAGTCTGAATGAATTCTTACCATTGGCCTTAGCTCTGGCCTTAGCCTGATAAGCCTTGGTCTTAAGTTCCATATAATCTGTTCCGTGGAATGGATAGATTGCAAGACCAACACTTGATGTCAGATAGAAAGAATCCATTACGCATATCTTGGCAATTGAAGCTATTAACTTACTTGCAATGAACTCAAGATTATTAATCTCTTTAATATTCTTAGTTAAGATAATGAACTCATCACCCCTCGTCTGAACCACAATATCAGTACCAAAAAAGGTTGTATTAACAACATTACCAACTGTCTTGTTGATAATATCCATCTGAGTCTTACCGAACATCTCATTAATAACATTATAATTATCGATTTCGATAGCCATAATTCCATGAAGAGCATCAGACTCTTCACCCGAAAGTTCTTTTATAATAAGATTCTCGCTTTCATTATCAAGATAATCGAAATATTTCATAACCACGCCCCACAATCACCAACTACAATCTGTGATCTACTGTCTGCCAGTAATTTACTGTCTGCCTGTAATCTCTGTCTTACTCTTATAAATATAATTAGCTGGTATAACACCTCTGACACAGCTTGTAGGATACACACTGCATCCTTTTCCCAATACAGAACCTGGATTCAATACTGAGTTACATCCAACCTCAACATTATCTCCAAGCATTGCTCCGAACTTCTTAAGACCAGTTGCAATCTCCTCAGTATCTGACTTAACAACAACTAAAGTCTTATCACTTTTCACATTAGATGTAATTGAACCGGCACCCATATGAGCCTTGAATCCAAGAACACTGTCCCCAACATAATTATAATGTGGCACCTGAACCTTATTAAAGAGAATAACGTTCTTAAGCTCAGTACTGTTACCCACAACAGCCCCCTTACCTACGATTGCATTACCTCTTATAAAAGCACAATGTCTGACTTCTGCCTCTTCATCAATGATACACGGACCATTAATATATGCAGAATCAAAAACCTTGGCCGACTTGGCAATCCATACATTCTCGCCGCGCTTCTCATACTTGTCAGCTGGAAGCGTCTCACCAAGCTTAACTATAAAATCCTTAATCTTAGGAAGTACCTCCCATGGATAAGTAACATCGTCAAAGATATCCTTGGCAATTGTCTCATCCAGAGTATACAACTCCTTAACTGTATAAATATTCATATTCCTCCTACTGGTTCCCGCCTACACATTATTATGCGTTTAAGCATAATACTTCTTAATATTGTTAAACACCTGATTAAATGGCAGCGAATTAACATTAATCGCCTTAACCGCATTGGTTCTTCTCTCCACGAAATCATTAAGCTTAACTATATATTCATCCGAAGTAATCTCACCCTGCGACACACCTGTAAGTCCCTTCTCCCAGCTTGCCGTAAGCTCCGGATTAAGAAGCGGTCGTATCGATGAATTAACGACCTCATATATAATCTCACCAAGAAGTGTTGGTGTAATAATCTGAGTCTTCTTATTAAGCGCCAGATATCCATTCGCCACAAGCTTTTTAAGGATCTCTGCGCGCGTTGCCGAAGTACCTATTCCACTTCCCTTAATCTGTGCACGAAGCTCCTCATCCTCAATAAGCTGTCCCGCATTCTCCATCGCAAGAATAATGCTTCCGGAATTATATCTCTTAGGCGGAGTTGTCTCGCCCTCCTTAATATCAATTCCATCCTTATTAACTGATGTATCCTTCTTCACACTGTTAAGGAAGTCCTGAAGTGCCTCATCAGCACTCTGCTCAAGCTCATCCTCCGATACCTTTGCCTTAGCCGTATCCTCAGTCGCATCCTTTTTCTTAGAGAATGAATACTTACATACCGCAAGATATCCCTCTTCAAGAAGCGTCTTATAATTAGAGAAAAATGACTCGCCACTGACCTTCGTCTCCAGTGTAATCTTCTGATACACGGCGGCTGGATAGAAAATACTGAGGAATCGTCTGACAATCACCTCGTATACCTTCTTGGCATCGGCTGACAGACCATTATATGCATTAAGTCCCTGACCAGTTGGAATAATCGCATAATGGTCAGTTATCTGCTTATCATTAACATATCTGCTCTTTGTGAGGCCCGCATATGACTTGGTCTCAAATATATGATCAACATATGGCTTCATTGCAGGAATATTGGAAAGCCCCTTAAGGTTCTTAGCAATCTCCTTGGCAACGGCACTTGATAACACTCTTGCATCCGTTCTCGGATATGTAGTCATCTTGCGCTCATAAAGCTCCTGCGCGATCTTAAGCGTCTCATCCGGACTAATCTTGAATAGCTTGGAACAGTCATTCTGAAGTTCTGCAAGGTTATACAGAAGCGGTGCATTCTTGGAATTCTTCTTCTTCTCTACCTTAACAATCTTAGCCTCTGTTAGAGGAGCAAGCTCTTCTATGAACTTCTCTGCATCCTCTCTATTGGTAAAACCATTCTCCTTATAGAGATTAGGGAAGCCATTATATTTACTATCAGGAGTCAGCTTCCACTCACCAATATAGCTTATATCTCCCGAGCTGAATGTCGCCTGCATCTTATAGAAAGGAGTCTTAACGAAATCGCGAATCTCCCTCTCTCTGTTGACAACCATGCCCTGAACACAGGTCATAACTCTTCCGACGCTTATCACGCATCTGTCCTGCTTAAGGAAATTCTTCACAGGGTAACTGTACTTAAGAGTAAGTACTCTGGAAAAATTGATGCCCATTAAGTAATCTTCCTTGGCACGAAGATATGCAGCATCGGACAGGTTGTCATACTCTGACATATCCTTAGCCTCATTAATGCCGCGTCTAATCTCATCCTCAGTCTGTGAATCAATCCAAACCCTCTTCCAGACAGCATTAGGATTACATCCTGCCTCCTGCTTAACCAGTCGCTGGATATATTCACCCTCTCTTCCCGAGTCGCCTGCATTATATATGACTTCTATATCACTTCTGTTAAAAAGCCCTTTAATAATGCCGAACTGCTTCTTAACATTATCAATAACCTGATATTTATATTCAGTTGGAATAAAAGGAATCGTATCAAGGCTCCATCTCTTTAAAGCCTCATCATATGCATCCGGATAACACATGGTTACAAGATGGCCTACGCACCATGTAATAACATAGTTATCAGATTCCATATATCCGTCATGATTCCTCATGTTCTCACCCAGAGCCTTGGCAAACTCACGTGCTACGCTGGGTTTCTCAGTAATAATTAGTTTCTTACCCACTATAAATTTTCCAGTGTTACTAATCGAATATTCTTCTTATTGGTTGCTGCAAATCTGATACCGTCATCGAAATCACCTGCGGAGAACAGATAGATATAATCCGGCTTAATTCTCGCCTGCTTGCAGCAATACATGAGCCATTCATAATCCTCGAATCTCATCATAGGTTTTTCCCAGTTACAGAAAGCGATGAGCACATGATTATTGGCGTCACGACATACAAAATCAATAGTTCCTGCCTTACCAATCCATGAACCCATTCGGTCATACTTGATAGGAAGGTTACTGAATGCATTCTCTTTATCCAGGTAATCCTTACATATAGCAGGGAAATACTTGGCTGTATATTTCTTAAGATTAGGCCTTATATGCTCGTTATAGAATGTAACCGCATCCTTATAATCCAATTCATCCTTATAAGGGAATAAGAACTTATATGAGAAATCAACATAGTTACAGCAGATGTCATACACACCCTTCTGTGTATTGCTGCGTCCGTCTGTGTCTACAGAGAATTCCTTACTTACGAAGCCAAGCTCCATAAGGTTCTTAATATATACACTAATCTTAGCTCTTGAGAACTGTGTATGATTAAATAAGTCATTTAGCTTATTCTTGCCATTGGCAAGTGCCCACAGAATTGTACTGTATACGCTTGTCTCTCTAAGCTCACTTCCTACAAAGTCCTCACCATATGTAAGCAATGGTGCATTCTTGTTGAGAATATTATTAATAATATTGTCCTTGAGGCTTGCTTCCTTATCAAAATACTTCCATAACTTAGGAATACCACCAAGAATCGCATAGCCGGTAACACATTCATCATATCTAAAGCCTGTGAAATATGTTCTGAAATCATCAAAGCCAAGCTCCTTAACCTTGAAGAAACCAGTAATACCTCTGGCCTTCTGACCAATCTTACTGATCATGCTATTCTCAACCCATTCAATTGATGAGCTGATGAGTATTACAAAGTAATTATTCTTAACGCTGGCAAGGAAATCAAAAAGTGCATTAGTGAAATCATTCGAGTACTTAAGTAAGTACTGGAACTCATCAAATACTATTACACTCTTGCCATCATTATCTGCAAAATATGCCTGTATAGCTTCGAATAAATCACTGTATTCAGGATATTCAGTCAGCTCTAAGGGAAGTTCACTAACATTACTCCACTGCTACAGCTGTTCTCTCTCGAATACCTGCTTACAATCGAATAACAAGCAACCCTGTGTATCAGCCATGAATTCCCTAACCAGAGTTGTCTTGCCTACTCCGTTAAGTCCATACATAACCATAACCTGATTACCGCTTCGACGCTTATATTCATTTAATACAGATAGCTCTGAATCACGTCCGATTAACACTAGTTACTCTCCTTAAAAAGAGCTGAAATATCGCTCTCTGACATAGGTCTACCCAGATAGTAGCCCTGTATAATACCACACCCAATATTCTTAAGAAGGCTGAACTGGACCTCTTCCTCTACACCTTCTGCGATTGTATCGAATCCCAACTTACTGCTAAGATCAATAATTGACTCTGCGATTGTACGAGTTGGTTCATCTGTTACAACATCATCGATAAACGACTTATCAATCTTAAGAGTATCAATTGGCAGCTGTCTTAAATACGACAGAGATGAATAACCCGTACCAAAGTCATCCATCGAGAATCTAATTCCCATCTGTCTTAAAATATTCATCTTACCAATAACTTCCTGCATCTCTTCAATAAGAACTGACTCAGTAAGTTCAAGCTCAATATTAGATGGTTTAATCTCATATTTCTTAATAGCCTGGATAAGATTATCAACAAAGTTCTTACTCTTAAACTGGATTGACGAGATATTAATGGATAATGTAATATCCTTCTGGCCATAACGTTCTGTCCACTTAGCATAATCAGATAACGCTCTGTCCACAACAAAGTCACCAAGTTCAATAATTGCTCCTGATTTCTCTGCGATAGGGATGAACTTGGCCGGACTAATAATTTGTCCGTTCTCATCTCTCCATCTGACAAGTGCTTCCATACCTCTAAGCTCTTTAGTCACAGTATCGTACTGTGGCTGATAGCACAGGAAGAATCTGTCATTCTTAATGGCCTTACTAAGTTTCTGCTCAATGGCAAGATTATCCATGAATTCACGAATAACTGGCTGATCGAAGTACTGAGTAAGATTGCCACCATTATTCTTAGCCTTAAACATAACAATCTCTGCCATGTTAATAAGCTCTATAGCTGACTCAGAAGCTTCTGGATATTCCGCAACACCAATACTTGCAGAGATAGAAACCTCCGAACCATTAGTCATTGTTAAAGGCTCACTAAGCTTTGCTCTGATATCATTAATGACATTATCAGCACTTCTAATACCACATGGATCAAAGATAGCCATTGTATAGATATCAGCATTAAAGTGAGATGCCATTATATTCTCACCGACTAAAGACTTAAGAATCTCACCGACTCTCTGCACAGTCTCATCTCCAATAAGAATACCCAAACCATCATTGATACGTCTGAAATCATCAATATCAATAAATAGTACACTTACAATCTTGCCCTCACGACCGGCTCTGTTAACCCATTCACCAAGATTCTGAACAAAATAGTTACGGTTCATAAGACCAGTCATCGGGTCATAGTAAGCCATATAAGTAAGCTCTTCGTCTAATGTTCTATATTTAGTTATATCAGTAATAAAGAAGAACTTTTCTACCGGCTTCCCACTACGGTCGTATACTGCATGAGTCTCTAACTCAACCCATCTATTCTTACCCTTTAGCTTGAATTCAAGAACATCTTTCTCAAGATTCTTCTTCTCAAGCTCTAAGCATTCAATGATGGCATCGTAATATGAATCTTCTACCTTATCAGTAATCTGTGAAACAGACACAAACTGATCCGCAGTAAATCCAAAGAATCTCTCCCAGTCACCAAAGCATTCTGTTCTTCTATCCGAAAAGCTATAATAGGCATAAGCTCTTTCAGACTTCGATGTCAGAAGTCTGAAAATAGCTTCATTCCTTTCAAGCTTGCCATTAAGGGCACTTAACATGCCCAACTGGTACTTTGCATCAATATCTGCCAAAACCTGTAACCCCTAAATAATTAATTACTTCTTAGTAATATATCCCTGAGCCTTTAAAAGCTCTGCACAAAGAACTGCACCACCTGCAGCACCACGAACTGTGTTATGTGAAAGTCCAACGAACTTCCAGTCATATACATGATCCTCACGGATACGTCCAACGCTTACGCCCATACCATTCTCGAACATAACATCCTCATTAACCTGTGGTCTGTTATCCTCTTCAAGATACTGAATGAACTGCTTTGGAGCTGATGGAAGCTCAAGCTCCTGTGGAACACCCTTGAACTCAACGAGCTTCTGGATAAGCTGTTCCTTAGTTGGCTGCTTTCTAAACTTAACAAATACAGCTGCTGTATGTCCGTTAAGAACAGGTACTCTGATACACTGGCATGTAATAACTGGGCTTGTAGCTGGCTTAATAACGCCATCTTCAATAGTTCCCCAGATTCTAAGTGGCTCCTTCTCAGACTTCTCTTCCTCACCACCAATGTAAGGAATGATATTGCCAACCATCTCTGGCCAGTCCTTAAATGTCTTACCAGCACCTGAAATAGCCTGGTATGTTGTAGCTACCACCTCTACTGGCTCGAATTCCTTCCAGGCTGTAAGAACTGGAGCATAAGACTGAATTGAACAGTTAGGCTTAACTGCTACGAATCCTCTTGTTGTACCAAGTCTCTTCTTCTGGAAGTCGATAACCTTCATATGCTCTGGATTGATCTCTGGAACAACCATTGGAACATCTGGAGTCCATCTGTGAGCACTGTTATTAGATACTACAGGAGTCTCTGTCTTAGCATATGCCTCTTCAATAGCCTTAATCTCATCCTTAGTCATGTCAACAGCAGAGAATACAAAGTCTACCTCAGCAGCTACCTTCTCAACTTCATTAACATTCATTACTACAAGATTCTTAACAGCCTCTGGCATTGGAGTATCCATCTTCCATCTGTCACCAACAGCCTCAGCATATGTCTTACCTGCACTTCTTGGTGAAGCTGCAATTGTTGTTACCTCAAACCATGGATGGTTCTCAAGTAAAGAGATAAATCTCTGTCCTACCATACCAGTACCACCAAGGATACCTACTCTTAATTTGTCACTCATTTTTTCACTCCTCCTTCAAGAACAATCTTTTGTCCTACTCTTCCAAATATGCCTTATATAATGCAAGTGCTTCTTCCATCTTAACTGGAGAAGGAGCACCTTTGGTGAGTCTCTTCTCAACACAGGTCTTAAGACTTATTGCATCATAGATATCCGACTCGAATACCTCACTAATGCTCTTAAGTTCTTCAACGCTGCAGTCTTCAATAGACTTGTTATTATCGATACAGTAAAGTACAAGTGCACCAATAACTCCATGAGCATCTCTGAAAGGCATACCCTTCTTAACAAGATAGTCAGCAGCATCTGTTGCATTAGTGAATCCATTCATGGCGCTCTTAGCCATAACTTCACTATTGAACTTCATTGTATCTATCATTCCTGTGAACATATGAACACAGTCCTTAACGGTATCAATTGCATCGAAGGTCATCTCTTTGTCCTCCTGCATATCCTTATTATATGCAAGTGGAATTCCCTTCATTGTAGTAAGCATACTCATTAGTGCACCGTACACACGACCTGTCTTACCACGTACTAACTCTGCAATATCAGGATTCTTCTTCTGAGGCATAATAGAACTGCCTGTAGAGAATGCATCATCCAGCTCAACGAATCTGTACTCATTGGAATTCCAGATGATAATCTCCTCAGAGAATCTGCTTAAGTGCATCATAATAGTTGACAAAGCTGATAAGAACTCAATGCAGTAATCTCTGTCAGATACTGAATCCATACTATTGGCTGTCGCTCCCTCAAAGCCAAGCATTGATGCTACATATTCTCTGTCAAGATCATAAGTAGTACCGGCTAAAGCGCCTGCTCCAAGTGGGCAGTAATTCATTCTCTTATAGATATCAGCAAGTCTTCCCCGGTCTCTTCTAAACATCTCAAAATAAGCTCCAAAATGATGAGCTACAGTAATAGGCTGTGCCTTCTGAAGATGTGTAAAGCCAGGCATGTATGTATTAAGATTCTCTTCGATAATCCTGGTAATTACCTTAAGAAGCTCCTTAAGCAGCATATCAACAGCTACAACTTCATCCCTAACATACAGTCTCATATCAAGTGCAACCTGATCGTTACGGCTTCTTCCAGTATGCATCTTCTTACCAGCATCACCGATTCTTTCAATAAGCTTGGCCTCAACAAAGGAATGTACGTCCTCATACTCACTGCTGAAAGCAATTGTTCCTTCCAAAAGTTCCTTCTTAATCTCAGTAAGTCCCTTAACAATTGCATCCTTCTCATCACAGTTAATAATATGCTGCTTCTCAAGCATAACTACATGAGCAATTGAACCCTCTATATCCTTCTCAAAAAGTCTATTATCAAATGATAAAGACTCGTTAAAAGCGAATACTTCATCATCTGTCTGCTTAGTAAATCTTCCACCCCACAGCTGTGCCATGGCCTACCTCCTTAACAATGTGGCATAATAAACCACAATAAATTTAATCTAAATTTGATAATATCACATTAATACATATCTAACAACAGAATCTATCCACAAATAATGCTGTATTATGCACAAAAAGAGCCTGGATTTTCATCCAGACTCCTTCAAATAATCTTAGTAATCTATTATTATTCTTTTCACGCATAGAACAATTCTAAATTATATAGTTAATCTCTGTCTCAGTAGATATGAGATCCGCTATACTATAGCTTTTAAGATAATCCTTGATTACATCTTCAAGTCCTCGCCATAGGCCTATGGTCTTACAGCCAGCCTCTCTTTCACAGGGCTTTGAACCTTCAACAAGACATGATACAGGTGCAAGTTCCTCGGTCAGCTTCAACACATCATAAACCGTGCATTCCTCAGGACTTTTGGCAAGTCTATATCCGCCACCCTTACCATGTGCAGCTTCTACAATACCATTTCTGGTCAGTATCGGTATAATCTGCTCAAGGTACTTAAGCGATATATCCTGTCTGGCTGCAACAGTCTTCATCGGAATATAAGAACCATCGCAATTCTCAGCCAGATCAATAATAACTCTTAAAGCATATCTGCCTCTTGTTGATATAATCATGAATCCTCCAATTAAGCTTCAAATAATGGTGTAGAGAGATATCTGTCACCTGAATCAGGTAATAATACTACGATTGTCTTACCTGCATTCTCTTCTCTCTTAGCAAGTTCAATTGCCGCATAAGCAGCTGCACCAGAAGAAATACCTACTAATACGCCTTCCTTATGTCCAATTAATCTTCCTGTCTCGAATGCTGCCTCATTAGCAACTGTAATAATCTCATCATAGATCTCAGTATTAAGAATCTCTGGTACAAAGCCTGCTCCAAT
>JAZLFL010000170.1:0-4703 GCA_045615825.1 Lachnospiraceae bacterium | reverse complement strand
GCCGCAGAGGCAGTAGAGGAAGCTGTTACAGAAGTAGCAGAGGCAGCTACAGAAGCAACTGATGCAGAGACAGTATACAAGATTGGTATCTGTAACTTTGTTGATGATGCTTCACTTAACCAGATTTGTGACAATATTCAGAACAGATTAGCTGAGCTTGGAACAGAGAATGGTGTAAAGTTCGAGATTATGTATGACAACTGTATGGCAGATGCTAACGTAATGGAGCAGATTATTGCTAACTTCATTGCTGAGAATGTTGATCTTATGGTTGGTGTAGCCACACCAGTAGCAATGGCAATGCAGGCAGACACAGAAGAGAATCAGATTCCTGTTGTATTCGCAGCTGTATCTGATCCACTTGCTACAGGCGTTGTTGAGTCACTCGAGGCTCCAGGAGCTAATGTAACAGGTACATCTGACTACCTTGATACTAACGCAATCATGAACCTTATCTTCGCAGCTGATCCAGACGCATCTAAGATTGGTCTTTTATATGACCTTGGTCAGGATTCATCTACAACAGCTATCAACGATGCTAAGGCATACCTTGATGCTAAGGGTGTAGAGTATGTTGAGAGAACAGGTACTACAGTTGATGAAGTAATGCTTGCAGCAGATGCTCTTGTAGCAGATGGTGTAACAGCAGTATTTACTCCAAGTGATAATACAATTATGCAGGCTGAGTTATCTATCTATGAGACACTTGCAGAGGCTGGTATCAAGCACTACGCTGGTGCTGATTCATTTGCTTTAAATGGTGCATTCTTAGGTTACGGTGTTGATTACGCTAACCTTGGTGTAGAGACAGCTAACATGATTTCAGATATCCTTGTTAATGGTAAGGATCCAGCTACTGTACCAGTTAAGACATTTGATAATGGTACTGCTACAGTTAATACAGATATCTGTGAGGTTCTTGGTATCGATTATGCAGCTATCAGCGAGACATTCGCTCCATACTGCACAAAGGTTCAGGAGATTACTACAGCAGAGAGCTTTGAATAATTTTAATTTTTAAATGGGGGACATATGTCTTTTGATGCAATCATGACACTTGTACAGACAGCGCTTGAGCTGGGACTTATAAGTTCGTTAACAGTTCTTGCCCTGTTCTTAAGTTATACGATGTTGAATGTATGTGACCTATCTACTGACGGCTGCTTCACTTTAGGAGCAGCTGTTGGTGCTATGGTGGCTATTTCAGGACATCCATATTTGTCAATACTGGCTGCTATGTGTGCTGGTGTTATATCAGGTTTCGTTACGTCAATCCTTCAGACCAGAATGGGAATTGACAGCCTTTTAGCAGGTATTATTGTTAATACAGGTCTGTATTCCATTAATATTGCAGTAATGGGTAACTCATCATTACTTAATATGAATAAGACTACGACTGTATTTACCAAGATGCAGAAGGCTCTTAAGGGGACAGCTATAGCAGGGCAGTATAAGCTTGTAGTCGTACTGATTGCAGTTGTTTTAGTAATAGCGTTCCTGGTATTTTTCTTAAGAACCAGACTTGGTCTTGCTATTAGAGCTACAGGAAATAATCCGGATATGGTACGTTCTTCATCTATTAATCCGGCATTTACAATTACTGTAGGCTTATGTATATCCAATTCATTTACAGCACTTTCAGGATGCCTTCTTGGACAGTCACAGAAGTCTGTAAACATTGATATTGGTTCCGGTATGGTAACTGTTGCGCTTGCATCACTGCTTATTGGACGTGCCTTCCTTGGAAAAGGTGGAGTGCTATCGAGAGCAATTGGCGCAGTATTAGGTGCGTTTGTATTCAGACTTGTATATACGATTGCATTAAGATTCAATATGCCAGCTTATATGCTTAAGCTTGTATCTTCAATTATTGTAATCATTGCTATTTCGGCACCTTACATCAAGTCGAGAATGCCGGTTATTAAGCGTAGAATTAATGTTTCACTTGGTAAGGAGGTACGATAATGCTTGATCTTAAGAATGTATCTCTGACATTTAACGCAGGAACTGTTGATGAGAAGAAAGCCATTGATGATTTATCACTTCATGTGAATAAAGGAGATTTTATCTCAATCATTGGTGCTAACGGTGCTGGTAAGTCAACACTGTTTAATATTATTGCAGGAACATTTATTACTGACTCGGGAAGTATTACCTTGGATGGTAAGGATATTACTCTTGAAGAGGATCATGTTAGAGCAAGGACCATTGGACGTCTGTTCCAGGATCCTATGAAGGGTTCGGCTCCTGGTATGAGCATTGAAGAGAATCTTGCTTTGGCTGCTGGTCATGGAGGATGGTTCTCAAGTACTTCGAAGGCAGACAGGGAATTATTCAGGGAGAAGCTCTCTGAACTTAATATGGGATTAGAGGACCGTATGCGTCAGCCAGTTGGTTTATTATCAGGTGGTCAGCGTCAGGCACTTACACTTATGATGGCTACAATTAATCCACCTAAGCTGTTATTGCTTGATGAGCATACAGCAGCTCTTGACCCAGGTACTGCTGAGAAGGTAATTAATTTAACTGAGAAGATCGTTAAGGACAATAATCTTACATGTCTTATGATTACTCATAATATGCAGTCTGCACTTGATCTGGGCAATAGAACTCTTATGATGGATCATGGTAAGATTATTATTGATGTTGCAGGAGATAAGAGAGCAGGACTTACTGTCGATGATCTCTTACAGCAGTTTAAGAATCTGTCGGGAGAGAAGCTTACTAACGACAGAATGCTTTTATCTTAGAATTATTAGTGATATAATAGGGTTAGCCGAGATTAGGGGCTCTTGTTATTTTGAACCTACATTTACTTTGAACGGGATCCCTATATTGCCTTGATGGATGTCAGGCCTCCGAATGCGCAGTGGAAGGCAGAAGTCAGGTTGCGGTAACCCACCTAGCCGATAGCTAGGAGTCAAAATACAGGAACCTTAGTTTTGGTGTAAAAAATAGCGACGCAGGTCGCTATTTTTTATTTCCATAATATTACAAATTCGGTCTCAAAAATTGACATTATATAGCCATTATTATAGAATAAACGGTGGTTTATTAGGATTATTTGTGAATGTTAATCTAGAGGTGAAGTGATGATTAAGAAGTTATATCGCATTTTTTATGACTTCGGTAAACAGCTTCAGCGTGATAATATCTCAGCTTATGCATCAAGCACGGCATTTTTCTTTTTTTTGTCAATACCTCCTATGCTTTTGGTGGCTTGTGCGATTGTAACATATACACCAATTACAGAAGAGATGCTTACAGTTACAGCAACTACATTACTTCCTGATGAATTTGACTATATTGCTGTAAGATTTATTGATCAGATGTATGAGATGGCACATGCCATATTACCATTTGCGATTATTATTGCAATCTGGTCTGCAGGCAAGGGCGTTATGGGTCTCCAGATGGGACTTAACCGTGCGCATGGCGTTGTTGAGACAAGGAACTATATACTAATCAGGCTTCAGGCCAGTTTCTATACGCTGATAACCTTAGTAGCGATTGTATTATCACTTATACTATCGGTTTTAACTAAAAATGTGGCTGGTTTTATAACACATATTTTTCCTGGGTTGGAGAATGTAGCACATTTCTTTAGTTATTATCGATTTATATTTGGTTGGGTTGTGCTTACGTTTTTGTTTGCACTTATTTATACATTTATTCCGAATATAAAGCTTAAATTCAAATACCAGCTTCCAGGTGCAGCAATTTGCGCGGTGGGCTGGCAGTTATATTCCTTTGGATTATCGCTTTATATTCAGCATTTTGGCGGCTTTAGTATGTATGGCAGTCTGTCAATGTTAATTGTAGTTTTATTCTGGCTATATTTTAGTATGACGTTATTGCTATTAGGTGCTAATCTTAACCGTTATTTTAAGCCTGTTATAAAGGTTTTATTCAACAGAAGAGAAAAGAATTAGGATCATAATGATCTGTTTAATATGCATATTATGAAAGGCAAGGTATATATATGAAGGAAAAGTTGGAACAGATTAAAAAAGAAGCCATTGCTCAGATTACAGGAGCAGAAGCACTTGAAGCTCTTAATGAGGTTAAGGTTGCTTTCCTTGGTAAGAAGGGTGAGCTTACAGCTGTATTAAAGAGCATGAAGGATGTAGCTCCAGAAGACAGACCTAAGGTTGGTCAGTTAGTTAACGAGACACGTGCTGAGATTGAGAAGATTATAGAAGAAGCACAGAAGAAGATGGAGAGCATTAAGAGAGAAGCTCAGCTTAAGAGTGAGGTTATTGATGTAACTCTTCCAGCTAAGAAGAATGCTGTTGGACATCGTCATCCTAATACAATCACTCAGGAAGAAGTAGAGAGAATCTTCATCGGAATGGGTTATGAGGTTGTTGAAGGTCCAGAAATAGAGACAGATTATTATAATTTCGAGGCTCTTAATATTCCGGCAGATCATCCAGCTAAGGACGAGCAGGATACATTCTATATTAATGGTGAGTATCTTCTTCGTACACAGACTTCTGGTACACAGGTGCATGTTATGGAGAAGGGTAAGCTTCCTATCAGAATGATTGCTCCAGGTAGAGTATTCCGTTCTGATGAGGTTGATGCAACTCATTCTCCTTCATTCCATCAGATCGAGGGTCTTGTAATTGATAAGCACATTACATTTGCCGATCTTAAGGGAACACTTGCTGAATTTGCTAAGGAACTTTATGGAGAGGATA
>JAZLFL010000169.1:0-21285 GCA_045615825.1 Lachnospiraceae bacterium | reverse complement strand
ATGCAGTAGAAGACAACAGCACATGGGGCAAGGTGAAGAAGGTAGCAGGTAATACCTATAACGGTATTACAGATGTATTCAGTGGAGGTATCTTCTAGTTATGGGATTTATGGATACAGCGAGTAACTTTGCCAGCAATATGGTTGGTAAGGTTGAAAAAGCCGTAATAAGAGTAATAGATGATGAAAATACTGATAAAAAGGTTGATGGCGGTAGTGTTACATTGCTTAAAGCTACAGACAGGGATGATTCCGGTTCAAAACTCGCAGGAATAAAAGGAATACAGACCAGCACTGGAAAGCTAAAAGTGGGTATGAAGACCTTGGGTGATTTGGCAGCTGATTTAGATACATATTATAAATCAGGTAAGCAATATAAGGTACAGTTTAATCCTGCAACTCTTCAGTTAAATGCTACTGGTGGTGGTAAGACTGAGATTAAGGACTACGCTAAAAGAGACGATGATCCTACAGGACGTGATATTGGTATCAGATATGAGTCAGCACCATTTCAGGTAACACTAGAAGTGGATCTTATATTAAATAAGGTCAATCCTAATGATGCATTTGTTGAAGTGATGCAGAGTATGGCCACTATTAAGGGAGCGGCATCAACTATTAAGAATGTCATAGGCAAGAGTTCATCCTATAGTATTCAGAATGATATTGAAGGTCTTATAGCGGCAACTAGAAAACTAAGCACATGCTTAATCAGCTTTAGCTGGGGTAAGATGTGCTATAATGGCAAGCTACAGAATCTCAATGCTACTTATACAGTATTTAATCCCAAGGGAGAGCCTGTAGCTGGAACAGTTCACTTAAGTATGATCCTCATAGATGAGAATGTTAATGAGAAGGGTATAGGAAAGTGGGTTCAGGCATATGAGGATGCCTTCAAGGATCCAAGAGCATTAGGTTCTTCAGAACAGAGCTTCGGCAATAACGCCTTTACTAATTTTACTTTTTAATATATGGCAACATTTAATTATTCAGATTTACGCAAACAATATAATAAGTTTATGCGTCCAATGACAGTTGTTAAGATTGGAGGCAAAAATTTTGCGGATAACAAGCACAAATTCATTATCACTGATATAGAGGTTGAGAACACATCAGACTATGAGGCATCTATAGCTACATTTGTTATACGTAATGCTTTTAATATGATGGCTAACAGATATCAGCTCAAGGAACTTAAGGATTATATAGCTTTGGGCAGTCCAGTTGTTATATACCTCGGTTATGAGATGACAGCACGCGAGGTCTTCAGAGGATTTATAGCTAAGGTTGGCTTTGAAGCCTTAGGAGGAATAGCACCTGGTGTCAGAATTACAGCAATGGATGTTAAGGGACTAATGATGTCGGGCTCATATTCCAAGCAGCTTCTTGCAGATAATTACGCAGACGCTGTAAGTGAGATACTTAAGCGTACTAATTATGAGAAGATTAAGAAGGAAGGCGCATCCGGAGGGTCAGGTGGACTCGGAGGATTGGATTCGCTTGCTGGTGGAGCTGATGACGGCAAGTCTGTTATTACCAAGATTACGATAGATAAGACACCGGATAAACAGGAAGATGTGTCAGGAGGTACTGGCGATAAGAAGGTTACTGACAAGACGATAGAAATGGTCAGTGAAAGTGATTATGAATTCGTTGTTAAAGCAGCTAAGAAGTTCAACTTTGAATTCTTCTCTGTTGGCGGACATGTAATGTTCAGAAAGGCCAAGAGTGATAGTGAGATACTAATGGTTCTTGGTCCAGAGACCGGCATGAGGAATATGGATGCTGAGTTCGATATCACAGGACTTGTAGGTAATGTAGAGGTAAGAGGCGTTGATGTAGGTAAGGGTCAGCTTATCTTTGCTAAGAAGAAGCTTAGTGGAAAAATCTCTCAGGGATCATATGCTAAGGGACTTGTTAATGATATAGAGCATGTTGTTATTGACCCAACTATTACATCTCAGGATGATGCGACTAACAGAGCAGATTATCTGGCAGAGAGTATTTCCTACAGATTAGGAACGCTTAAGGCAGAATTCGTAGGTATGCCGGAATTAATGCCAGGTAAGTTCATTGTACTGACAGGACTGGGATTTGAGTATAATGTCAAGTTCTATATTACTTCTGTTACACATATCGTTAATAGAGAAGACAACTATGTAACCAAGATAGTTGCCAAGGCGGCATCTATTGAGAATACCAGTGAGAAATAGTTAGAGGAGAACCAATGGGACTTTTTGATGTGATAGATGATATCGCGGAGAAGCAGATAACCAAAACAGAACATGGTGACAACAGAATCTACGGCGTAGTAGTTGGTACAGTGACTGATAATTATGCTGAAGAAATGCCTGGAAGGGTATGTGTACAGATACAGACAAGGGATAAGAATTCCAATGTACTTAAGTGGGCACGAGTTGCCATGCCATCAAGTGGAACCGGATGGGGACATTATTTCCTCCCTGAAGTAGGTGATCAGGTACTTATTGTATTCGAACAGGGTAATATTGAGAAGCCATATGTAATTGGATGCGTTCCTAAGGATTCTAATAACTTTCTTAAGAAAGCTGTTGATGAGAAGAATACATATAAGAAGATTACTACCAAGCATGGAAGTTCAATTGTATTCACAGATTCTGGTGAAGAGGGCGGAGATGCTGGT
This sequence comes from Lachnospiraceae bacterium, assembly GCA_045615825.1. Taxonomy (GTDB): domain Bacteria; phylum Bacillota; class Clostridia; order Lachnospirales; family Lachnospiraceae; genus Colinaster. Next base: position 18,624 of record JAZLFL010000169.1, on the reverse strand, counting down.
GAGAAGGATATAATAGAGATTTATACTCCTGATATGGCTCATAAGTTCATTATGGATAATGACAAGAAGCAGATACTTATCTCAGATAAAGAGGGGCTTAATAAGATTGAGTTCAATACCGAAAAGGGTGAGATATCTATTAAAGCAGACAAGAAGCTGACTATTAATGTAGGTGATGATATTGAACTTAGTATGACTGGATCCAATGGTACTACGGAGCTTAAGACTAAGGCCTTTAAGATTCAGGCAGAGAATTCGGTAGAGATTAGTGCTGATAAGCAGTTCAAGACTGAATCACCAACGGTTAAGGTTGAGGGCACCAGTGCAGTGAAGATTTCAGGAGGCCCTGTTACTATAGAAGGTTCACCAATTAAGATTGGATAATGTAAGGAGACAGATATGGCAGGTCGTGATTACTTAGGTGTAGGGATGAAGTTCCCTCCACAGATAGATCCGGCAACTGGAAGGGTAATGACAGTAAGCGAGGATCGAAGTGTTAAGGAATCCATATATTTAATACTTATGACAAGGAAGACAGAGAGACTTGTTCGTCCATGGTTCGGCTCACAGATTGACAACTACGCATTCATGGATACAGGGTATACAGTTCTTACTATGATGAGTAGAGAGCTTCGTACTCTTATTATTGAACAGGAACCACGTTTGTCAGATGTGAACATTGATATTGAACCGCAGCTTGATAATGGAAGACTGATAATTAATATTGGGTTTGAAGTTGCCGGTTCATATACAAGAGACAGTCTTGTATTCCCATATTATCTTGAAAATGCTGTAGAAGAAGAAGCAGACGAATTCGCACCACAGGAAGATTTCTATGAAGACTCAGACGAAGATTTTAGTTGATAAAAGAGATAACAATGACATATTAGCTGAGATTAAGAGGCTATCGGAGGCATATACACCGGAGTGGAACTTCGATACAGAGAACCCTGATATTACATCTACAATTGGTATTATTTATGCGGACCAGATTGCAGAGAATATCGAACGTGTAAATGGTATCATCGATAACTACCATACAGAGTTCGTGAATATGCTTGATATATCAGTACGTCCAGCTACCCCTGCGCAGTCAGTGGTTATCATGGAGCTTGCTCAGGATACAATTGAAGGAGCAGAGGTACCAGGTGGCACAAGACTCTTAGGTGATGCCGGCGAGCTTGAGATGGATCCAGTAGTATTCGAGACAATGGATACAATCTATGTAACTAATTCTAAGATTAAGAATGTATTCATGACTGACAGAGAGGATGGTACGATTGTTCCTATAGTAGGAAAGCTTGAAATACCTGCGATCTTATCTAATGCAGCAGTGTACACTGATGAATCAGATAATGAGGACATTCCAGAGGTTAAATCAATAGAGGAGGACGATTCGTCAATTGACATTGATGTTCCTGACAATGAGGAAACTCCTGATATTGAGTATATGAAGCCATTTAGACTCTTTGGTGAACAGAATGGCATTGAGCAGAATGCTATCATGTTCTATCATGCTACACTTCTTGGCAGTGATGGATATGTATTCGTCCGTATCGAAGGTAATGATGAGCTTAGAGACAGGATAGTAAGTGGAAGACTTCCATTATGCTATGTTGCTGAAGGTAAGCTTACACCTGTTGAGCATGTGTCACTTATGAAAGATGGCAATACTATAGCTCTGCAGATGGATAAGACGCATACTCCACAGAAGCTTAAGGATGGGGAGTATGGAATGTTGGCTCTTTCTTATGAGGGCACTGTTGAAGAGTCTGTGTTCGTCGACAGTCTTAAGTTCTCAGCCGCAGGCGAACATGTTCAGCCTACCTTTGTTGGTACAGACAATCAGGAGTTTAATAAGGACAATTTCAAGCCATTTGCCGATGTGCTTGCATTATATAATGAGTGCTATTTGGGACATGACACATACTTCAGTCGTCCAGGAAGCAGAGTCACAATCGATTTTGACCTAAGCTTCGATGAGCAGCTGGAGCTGCTTACAGCCAAGGAGGAGGAAGAGGAACTTAAGATTATTAAGAGACGTCCTAAGATGAATCTTACTATGGCACCTTCAGCGGTGTATGCCCAGGAGATTCAGCTATCATACTTCAATGGCCGCGGATATAAGAACTTAGAGTGTGAGCAGGAGACAAGATTCATGTTCGCTGAGAATAAGGCGACGCATGTAACTATATCTTTCATCTGCCCATCAGACTGGGATACTAACATGGTGGGAGCCTATGAAGGTCATTCCATAAGAATGCAGTTAACTAAGGCGGATAACTGTTATCTTAGACCAGCAGTTCACTATGCTCCTAGAGTAAGGAATCTGACATTAAGCTTTAAGTATGATGAGTTCTTCAATCCAGATAAGGTATATACCATAACTGGCACCAAGAAGAGAGATATTAGCTCGATTATCATGAGAGGAGAGAAATATCCTGTACTTAGTAGACTTGGTTATGATGACGCATTACATATAGGTCTTGATAAGAGACCAGTTAAGGGACCAGTAAGTATTCTTATTAATATTGATGAGAGTATGAGATATGAGCCTGTGGACTGTATATTCGAATACAGTTCAAGAGAAGGGTTCAAGCCACTTAAGGTTATTGATGGAACAGAAGGAATGTCTAAGTCCGGACTACTTATCTTCATTCCACCTACTGATATGTATGATAGAGACCTTGAAGGCAATAGAAGATTCTGGATAAGAATATCACGCGAGAAGCTTCAGCGTGATGATGAAGTATCAAGGACGCTTCCTATTATTACTTCTATCAGACTTAATGGTATCAGAGTGCAGAATACGGATACCAAGAGGGAAGAGGATTTCTATCTTGATGAGATTACACCTTTCGCCAAGTTCACGATTCCGTTTACAGGAATACTGTCATGTGACGTATGGGTTAATGAGTTTGGAACAATCTCAGAGAATGAGATGCGACGTCTCGAGGAAATCAGCCCTAATAAGGTAAGAGCTGAATATGACATTCAGGGTAATAGAACCGCTTTCTATACAAAGTGGCAGGAAGTAGAGCGATTCGAATCAGCTGAAAGTAGACGAGTATATATGCTTGACAGGTTATCAAGCGAGCTTCTGTTTGGCGATGGTATTCAGACCGAGATACCTAGAGTAACTAATGATACTACACTTAAGGTAATCACAAGAGTGTCAAGTGGTGAGAAGGGCAACCTTGAGTCAGGACAGATTAATGGAACGCTTGGCAATCTGCTATTTATTGGTAATATCTATAACCCTGTTAAGGGCTATGGTGGCAATAATATGGAGACAGTTGATGCCGCTATGGAGCGAGGCGCCAGCATTATTAGTAGCAGAAGAAGACTTGTATCGGAGGCTGATTATATTAAGGAGATTAAGGCCTTTAGTAATCTTATTGATCAGGTTGTATGTATTAATGGCTATGATTCTTATGGAAGAGTCAGCGAGGGAATGCTTACTATCCTTCTTTTACTTAAGGATTTTGAGGAGGGATCATTCTCATTCCATCAGACCAGAATGAATTGTAAGAATCATATATTAGAGCACTGTGAGCTTACACTTCCAGAATCATGTATCAATATCTCTGAACCTGTCTATGTAAGAATTAGTGTTGATGCATGGATAAGAGCCCTGAGGATTCAGGACAGCTTCGAAATACAGGCTAATCTTGAAAAGATGCTTGATGAGTATCTTAATCCGATTGCAAGGGATGGATATAAGGGCTGGAAGATAGGTACAGCACCTACAGCATCGCAGCTTATGATGAAGATTAATAGCTTTAAGCAGGATGCAGTAATAGAGAATGTTGCGCTTCTTGTTAAATATATAGATGCAGATGGTGAGCACGAGATGGATATCAATGAGTTTGATATGAAGCCATATATGGTTGTATGCCCAGGAGAGCATCAGATACACGTGGAGATTTAACTATGCTTAGGAATCAGAATCTTAGCGACAAGACATTTACAGATAGAATTAATGAAGGAATAATGCAGATTCCACTCTATTCTTCTGAGTGGACTAATTATAATCCTTCTGATCCGGGTATTACCATCCTTGAGTCACTGTCACTTTTTGAGACACTTCAGCAGAATCATATTAATGATATGCCGGTGGCTGTTAAGGCAGGACTTTTAAAGATGATGGGATTTACTCCTAATAAGGGACGTAATTCCAGAGTATTACTTTTGGCAGAGAATGCCAGAGAGTCATTTGTTATGCCGAAGGGTCAGAGATTCTTCCTTGAAGATATTTCTTTTGAGACAAGAAAAGATGTAACAATTAACGACTACTCCGTTACATCAATCCATGGAAAGATTGGAGATGAGTGGTCAGATTATACACATCTTCTTGACAGAGATATCAAGCTCTTAGAGGCTGTTCTGGGTAAGAAGCCAGTAACTGGTAACGAGATATACTTCTTCTGCAATAAGCTTCCAGAAGAGGGAGACGAGGCAATATTCTACTTTGATATTGAAGAATCAAGTAAGAGAAATATGTTCGAGGACAGAGATTATAATCTGTTTGCTTCAGTTACCTGGGAAGTATTCGGTAGTGATGGCTTTACTGAAATCAATGCAATTGACAGAACTGGTGGATTCGTAACAAGTGGAGAGGTAATACTCAGATTCCCTAAGTATGAGGCAGCTCCATTTGATGAGAGGGGATATCTTATTAAAGCGACTCTGACTCGTGCGGAATATGATATTGCTCCTGTTATGAAGGGCGTATATCCATTCCTTTTCGAGGCGTGGCAGCAGCATTCAGAGGCAATTACATATGTTGGCAAGAAAGGTTCTTCTATTGAGACACCAGCTTCCCTTGCTAATGACCACTATATCAATGTGTTTGCAAGAGAAGAAGGCAGTAGTGATTACAGGCATTATGAATTGTCTCCAGGACGTGATAGTGTTGGAAGATACTTCGAGGTTAAGGAATCTGGAGATACATTAGTATATAAGTTCGATAAGAAACGTTACGGATATGGTCCTGAAAGAGGCAATGCAGCAGTAAGAGTTATTGCATATTCGCAGAAGATTATGAGCCAGTATCATATTGGTAAGGTTGAGGGCTATGATGACCAGATTATTGATCTTCCAATAGAGAATGTCATAGCGGATTCATTCTTCATTATTGCAAGAATGATTGATGACAATGGTGAGAAATATTATAGATTTGTCCGCCCTGGTCATAATGAGGATGGTGCTTTACACTACAAGCTTTTTGAACGTGAAGGTTATATCATGATTAAGGAAGCAGGGGACTTCCTTGGAGCGGAACTGTTCATGGGTGCCTGCAGTACATACCTTGGTGAGGATGGCAATATCAGAGCAGGTAACTATCTTAAGGCTATAGGACTTCCTTCATCAATTAGGTTCTATAATCCGTGTGCAGGTTCAGGTGGACGTTTCATAGAGTCTTTAGAGGATGTTCGTAAGAGATTTGTTAAGGATATTGACACACCTTTCTCTGCAGTAACAGCTAATGACTATGAGAAAATAGTGCTTGAGACTCCTGGATTATGCATCCGTAAGGCTAAGGCTTACATTGATCAGAGCAGGAATGAGGTTAAGGTTGCGATACTTCCCGGTAATGAGGGAAGATATGGTCTTCCTGAGCTTACTGCCGATTATCAGAAGGTTATTAAGGCAAGACTTGATGAGAGACGACTCCTGACAACGAAAGTTACTCTTATGCAGCCTCAGTATGAGAAGGTTAATGTTAAGGCGACCGTATATGTTGATCAGTATTTCGAGAACAATCAGTCTAGGATAGAGAAGCGAATCAACAAGGCAATAAGCTATTTGGAGAGTAGCAAGAACTTTGGAGAGCCACTTTTATTTGAAGAGGTGTTCGAAGCAATCGAAGAGGATCCAGGGGTTGAATATGTAGCCAAGCTCAAGCTAAGCCCTACAAGACAGAAGTTCGCTGCAGTTAAGGAAGAGAGTATCTATCCTAATGATGATGTAATACTTATTCCTGGTGCAATCAGTGTGGAACTTGTTCCATACCATAAGATGAAATAATTATTGGATATTTGAGGGAAAGAGATGCCAGATTACAAATATCAGATTAAAGAAAACAGATTAAAGAAATCATATATTAATAATGGCAACATATATCTTCAGCCAATTGATTCACTTATAGATGAGGCTGAATGGGGACGACTCCATTATGAAGTAGAGATGGAGGGTAATGTTGCATGTATTATCTATGCTGCTGCAAGTGATTATCTTGTGACACCGGATACAGAATCCGAATACGGTTACAAGCGCATGCTTGAAAGTCTTGAGGCTAAGAGATTCGTTCAGCAGAATGATTCTGTATTATATGACCTTAAGGGAAGATACCTGTACCTTGCCTTCACATATACAGGTGATGGCTCGGCGACATTTAAGAATATGTATGTTGATCGTCATGGTGACAGATTCATGGAGACATTTCCAAGGGTGTATCAGAACAGAGGAGATTTCTTCCATAGATACATGTCTGTAATGTCTACTATCTATGATGATTTTGATGAGGAGATAGATAAGCTTCCAGAACTACTTAACCTGGATACCTGCAGCAAGGAGCTGTTGGGTATATATGCTGGATGGCTTGGAATTGATATTGGTGATGGATTCTTAGCAGAGGATGTGTTACGACAGCTTGTTAAGAATGCTTATGAACTCAATAAGATGAAGGGTACAAGGCAGTGCCTTGAGAAGATAACAGAGATTCTTCTTGGTAAGCCGGCGGTCATCGTTGAACGTAATACTACTGAGGATTATATGCCTAAGGAACAGATTGAGAGCTTCAACAGACTATATGGAACAAGCCTGTTCGACGTGACAGTAATGATTGAAGAGCGCCTGGATGAGAGAAAGAAGAGTCAGCTCGAATTCATCCTTAAACAGTTCCTGCCAATAAGATGTACACTCAGGATTGTTGAGCTTAATCGCTCTGGACTACTTGATAGTTATAGTTATCTTGATGTCAATGCAAGAGTATACCAGACATATGATGGTAATCTTGATTCGGGTCAGGGAATGGATGATGTTATTACACTATTATAGTAAGGGAGAAGAGGAATGACTATTTCGGAGATACAGTTGGATGGTAAGATTACGCTTGCTGCATCAGGAAGTATAGATACTGTTAGTACACCTGAATTTCAGCAGGCAGTTATTGCAGCATTTCAAAGAAGTAATGATGTTACGATAGATCTTAATGAGGTTACATATGTAAGTAGCGCAGGACTAAGAGCCTTTCTGCTTGGTCAGAAAACAGCAGACTCTAAGGGCGCTACAATGACCATAGTGAATGCTAATGAGTCAGTCATGGGTGTTTTCAATATGTCAGGCTTTTCGAAGCTTCTTAATATTAAGTAGTTATGATAGATTTTATTGATGTTTCGAAAAAGTATAATGATGACGAGGACTTTGTCTTTGAACACTTTAACCTTCATATTAATCGTGGAGAGATAGTAGCCTTTACTGGTACAAGTGGAATAGGCAAAACAACGCTTATCAATCTCCTGCTTAAGGACATAGAACCAACTTCGGGAGAGATTATTGTTGATGACAAACCTTTAGGAAAGATAAAGGAAAGAAGACTTCCCTATTACAGGAGGGATTTAGGAGTTATCTTTCAGGACTTCAGATTAATACCCGAGCTAACGGCCTATGAGAATGTTCGAATGGCTATGATTGGAGCTGGAGGATGGAATAAGAATGGACTTAAAAGAATTAGTTCCATATTCTCCATGCTTGGTATTACAAGACTTCATAATAAGAAACCATCGGAAATGTCTGGTGGTGAACAACAGAAGGTATGCATGGCAAGGGCTATTGTGAATTATCCAAGAATACTTCTTGCGGATGAACCGACTGGGAACCTTGATCCCAAGTCATCTGAGGAGATATTTGCACTCCTTAAGATTATTAATAATCAGGGAATTACAGTTATAGTATCTACGCATGATCACGAGCGGCTTAAAGATACTAACTGGCGAGTAATAGAACTTAATGAGAGCAATGGTTTTAGAAGGCTTTCAGAAAATATAACAAATAGTGAGGCGGACAATTATGAATAAGATTCAGCGTATTCTATTAGCATTGGCAACAATTGGATATATTGTTGTTATATACAGTTTCCTTACACAGGATCAATGGGTAATACTCATTAGCGTAATCGTTAGTACTTCTCTTTTAGTAGCATTTAACCTTGCAGGAACTAACAGGGAAGAGGTTATGATGGCATCCCTGGAACTTCAGGAGGCTTATAACCAGCTTGACCATGTTAAGGCCGAGAATGAAGAGCTTAAGGCGTCTGTTGCTAAGAAGGAAGAAGAAATTAAAGATGCCGAGAAGAAGATAGAAGACGCTAAGGCTGAAGTTGAGAAAGCCAGAGTAGAGGCTGAAGAAGCCTTTAAGAATAATGAGAATTTGAAGCAGCAGGTTGAGGATGCTAAAGCTGATGTCGACAGAGTAAGAGTTGATGAGCAGATGAGATCACTTCTTCCAAGTGCAGCCCCAGGAGAATCTGAGGTCAACATAGTTGAAGTAACTTCGGAGATTATGGATGAGTTCGACAGCTTCGCTTCCAAGATGGATATAGTAATCAGAATGGTTGCTGTTAAGGGCAATGTTCCAGTTATGGCTGATAAGAACAGACTTAGAATAATGCTTCGTAACATAATGGACAATTCCCTTAAGTATATGAACAAAGCAGGTGTTCTTGTTATTACTATTTCAGATGTTGAAGACGATGTATTCATAGTATGCAAGGATGATGGAATGGGACTTTCCGAATCAGAGACCGAGCACGTATTTGAACTTAACTTCCAAGGAAGTAATCGAATAAGTGGTAATGGTCTTGGACTTGCGCAGGCCAAAGCTATTGTAGATTATTACAATGGTGATATATATGCCAAGAGCTCTGAAGGTGGTGGAATGGCTATTTATATTAAGCTGCCTAAGAAGACTGGTAAGGTCGCAGAGGATGAAGTAATGTCACTCATGGATATGTTACAGGATATGGGTAATGAGATGAGTGAGGATGAAGCAGAGGCTGTAGTAGAAGCTGAGGCGGTAGTAGAAGCTGAGGCGGTAGTAGAAGCTGAGGCAGTAGCAGAAGCTGAGACACCAGTAGAAGAAGAGCCAGTGGAAGAGATTAAAGAGGAAGAGCCAGTTGTAGCAGGAGGGGACGACAATGAAGTTTGATAAGAGTAAAAGAACAGTAGTTGCAATGTTGTGCCTCTATATTGCTATAGGTATTGTAGCTGTAATGTTATTCGCCAGATATGGCTCTAAGACATCACGCCTAAGCAGTGAAGTCGTATATAACTTTGAGGATGATGGTAAGGCAGGCGCAGAAGTTAATGTAGAAGGTGTTAATGTAATTGGAGAGAGTGGGGCGCTTGAGGAACCAGAGCCGACTCCAGAGCCAACACCAGAGCCGACCCCAGAGCCAGCGCAAGAGAAGGTATATTACAAGTTCAAGGTTGCAACTAATATTCATCATCTTCGTGTAAGACAGGATCCTAGTATGGATGCCACAATTCTTTACTATTTTGAGAAGGGTGAAGAGGGATATGTACTTAAGAATGAAGGCGAATGGAGCCTTGTCACAGATGGAACCAGAACTGGTTACTGTTCGAACGAGTACTTGAATCTGACCGAGCTTACAGAAGCTGAGTTGCCGGATTTTTTCCCAGAGGAATACAAATAACCACTAATGAGGTAAGAGACTAATGAGTCAAAAGTTTGCAGAGTCTACAAGGACAATTCCATTCGTAAGCTACGATGAATATATGACATATCTGTTCGCATGCGTGGACCATTCAGTTGATGGATATTTGCGCGGGATGAAGCAGATATTCGCTAATGAGCAGGGTGGATATAAGCCAGTTACATACCCTGATCTTGAGGTTGCCCATGATGTATGTCTTGAACACATCCGAGTATTCAAGGGTAAGGATGAAGAGAATGATAACCTTGATGACGAGTTAAGTGTTATGGATGAGATTCCAGATGATCTTATGGGTATTCTGGGAGCATTCTCTTCGGATGTATTCGAGAATGAAGAAGCAGAAGAGGAAAGCAGCCAGAGTAGTTCAACTTCGGAGAAAGTAGATCTGGATGATACAGCCAATCTAATGGTATTAATACAGGACAGAGCAAGACTGACCGTTGAGGGAGGTATGCATCTGCCATTCTATGAGCTCTGCGAAAGGCAGGGCTTTGAGCCGTTTACAGTGTTCTGTTTCACCGCAGCACTTCTGTCGTCAACTCAGACTGATTATGCAGGTATATTCCAGGTTGTTAATGAGAATTCAGGACTTACATGTCCAACAATAGAGTCTGCTGCCAAGCTTTACTATGGAAGCAGATATTCGATTACAGGTGCTTATGGTGATATGTCAGTATGTCTTGAGCAGCTGACACCAATAATGAACCTTAAGGTTGTATCATCGATGCCATTCTCTACTTCAGTATCACCTGATAAGAGATTAATCGATTTCCTCTTTGGTAAGGATCCATATAAGCTTGATGAGTCCTTCCAGAGATACTTCAGAATGCTCACCAGAAGGGACGAGGAGCTGGATCCAATCCTTGCTAATGGCAATATCCTTGATGCCATGAAGATATCATATGATCAGGGTACAAGAATCTTTGCTTATATTGGTGATGAGGGTTCAGGACGTAAGTTCTTTGTTAAGAATTTCTGTAAAGAGAGAGGCTTATATGCCATTGCCATTAACTGTAAGAAGCTGTTTGGTACAGATATAAGCTTTGTTGAGCATGCTTTATGGGCGCTTACAAGAGAATGTATTCTGACAGATGCCTGCGCATGCTTAGAGGAGCTGTCCTACAGAGAAGAGGAGAAGGAGAGATTCCAGACATGCATGGATATGGCCTTCACCAAGCTTACAAGTAAGGATATTACAGTATTCACAATGAGTAAGGAGGATATGAAGCTTAGGGAGATTACTAAGAGCGATATCACTACACTTACTCTTGATACTCCTAATAATGTAGACCGAGAGAACTGCTGGAACTACTATGGCTCCAAGTATAAGCTGGGGGATGATGTTGACCTCTTTGAGATGACCACTAAGTTCCTCTTTACTCCTGGTAAGATTTCCGATGCATTAAGATATGCCCGTAACCTTGCAGCCATGGATAAAAGTGACAGCATTAGCCGTGCTAACCTCTTCAAGGGCTGTAATGCCCAGATGTCATCCGAACTGTCGCAGAAGGCAACACGAGTTGAGGCCAAGTTCGGCTTCGACGATATCGTAATGAATAAGGATCAGAGAGAGACAATCACTCATGCCATTGAGCAGATGATGTATAAGAAGCAGGTATATGACGAATGGAACTATACCAAGAAGTACCCTTATGGTCGAGGTCTTACAGTACTTCTATTCGGTGCTCCTGGTACTGGTAAGTCCATGATGGCGCAGGTACTTGCTCATGAGCTTAATCTTGAGCTCTATCGAGTAGATATCTCTAAGGTAGTAGATAAGTATGTAGGTGAGACAGAGAAGTCTCTGTCAATGATATTCAGAGAGGCTAAGAAGTGTAATGTCGTACTCTTCTTCGATGAGTGTGATACTATCTTCGCTAAGCGTTCAGATGATGGTGGTTCTAACCAGGCATCAGCTAATAATAAGACAGCCTTACTGCTTCAGGAGATGGAAGCTTATGATGGTGTATGTGTACTTGCTACTAACTATAAGCACAACATCGATCCAGCCTTCTTCAGACGTATGAAGTATATCGTAGAGTTCCAGTTCCCTAACCCGGATACAAGAGAGATGCTCTGGAGCACTACAATTCCTAAGACTACTCCTATGGATGAGGATGTTGATATCAGATTCCTTGCTGAGAAGTTCGAGTTCGCCGGTGGTAATATTAAGAACTGTATTCTTAATGCGGCATTCCTTGCAGCAGCTGATCCAACGGCTGATGGCAAGGTATGTATGCGTCATTACTTACAGGCTATCAGATATGAGTACGTTAAGACGGGTAAGGTATTCACGCGATCAGACTTCGAACCATATGCGGATGAGGTATTCGGAGAGTAAAGGGGATATATATGATTAAGATGATTAATGCGGGACAGGCAATGAATTATGAAGATGTCCCATTAGATATATTCAAACTGATAATAAATAATGAATGTATATGCTATGGCGATGTGATGGGCAATAAGGTCAATTCTATTGCTGTATTTACTGGTTCAGCCGTGCAGCCTTCAGATATTATATTAAGATTCATTGGTGTAAAAGATGAACTGCGTTTCCAGGGGTATGCAAATAGCCTTCTTAATTATTGTAAGGATGTATTTACTAAGAATAATATCAGGGGAATATACATTAAGCTTAACGAAAATAATTATGAGATATCAGGACATAATGAATTCTTAATTGCCAACAGGTTCATTCCGGTATGTACATCAGGCCATAGTCTTGAGTATACAGTTGGTATGCTTAAGAATTCCGAAACCATTAAAAAGGTCTTGGACAATATAGAATCCTTTCCAAAGACTGAACGTATTGGTGATTGGGCAGCTAGAGGATTGAGACAATTCCTTATAAGGAATAAAGAAAATGGATTATTTTTATCAAAGGATAGCCATAATCCTAAGTTCTCTCGTATATATAGACAAGATGAATTCATAAAGGCAGCAATGTTCGTGGGTGAATATGAAAAAGGGTATATTGTCAGCAAGATATATCTTGAAGACGATGTAAAACCATCACTTATTATTCCGTCATTAATTGCAGGGCTGATAGATGGCTTAAGCGATATGAATGACAATAGTATAGTAAAAATTCACGTATACAGACCAAATGTTTATAATGGACTGCTTACATTATTAGGGGAACCAGTGAGAGAGACTAATATGTGTGAATATTATCTGCCACTCAGAAATAGGAATTAAGAAGGAGAGCAGCTTGTATGGAAGAAAGAGAAGTAAAGTTAGTTGAAAATAACGAGTTTAAATACAAGAACGAAGAAAAGACTGAAGAAAAGAATATAAGCACAAATATAAGTACTAATAAGATAATAAGCAACCTGGGTTCATCAGGTAATACTGATAGTAATATTATTATTGATGAGCATAAGGTTCCTATCGAGTCTAATATTGCGCTAGAGGCAAGCGAGGAAGCTCTAAAGAATATTAATCTAATTAATAACGTAGAGAATTATAATAAAATTATTGATATAGGTGTATCGAATAATGTAAGCGTAAATAAAGGCACAACAATAGAGAATATTAAAAGGGATGTAGATAGTTGTCTTAAGTCATTTCGATTAAATAATGATACAACTAAGTTGCTTAAGTATTTGCAGACTGTATTATCGAATAAGAAGTTTAATATTCAGAATGAAATGGTTACGCTTACACTAATCAAGAATAAACTGGCAGATAGTAATCAGAATAGCATTGTTAAGAGTGATCTGATTGATACGATTGTCAAAAACTTAAATGGTATAAATGCACAGGCTAATATAAATGAAAATGAAATTAGAGATTCAGAGATTCTTAAGACATTTGAATCTTTTGAGACTGAATTGAGGGGGTTTGAGAACTTACTTAACGAGAATCCAATCTACTCGGAAAATGATAAGTTAGTAAGACGTTTAGAATTCTACAAAACATATGAGGCTAAAATTGAAACCGCATGTATGAAATACAAATATGCTAATGAAGGAATGAAGCTATTAAGTTTCAGACAGAAGATTGCAGATTTAGTGGCAGAGCGTGACAATCAGTTAAGTAGAAGTAAGCTTATTCAGGATAAGATGCAAGAGGGCAATGTCATTGTCGGGATGGAGAACAATTATCGTGATAAAAACATGACAGTTGTTAAGAAGAATATTCTTGCCCTGGATGATAGTGAAGAAAAGGTTAATAACTGGAAGGCGGACGATACACTTACTGCTGAACAGATTGCAGCTGTTAGAGATATTGATGCTTACATGCTAAGTCAGGCTACGAATGAATATAAGGATAAGATATTCATGCAGCAGGTACTTGGATGTACAGTGAGACAGCGACTCGCAATGTATTGCTGTATCGAGCGTGGTCTTAAAAATATGGATGATCACTGGCTGTTATTCAGTCAGACTGAGTATTTACCAAAGCTTAATAAAGTTAAAGGTGAGATGAATGGCTGGAGTCTGTTTAGAAAAGCTGGCTGGAAGCGTGGACATTGGAGCAAGATGCGTCGTGCTTACGAATATGTTATGGGTAATAGAGACTTCATGGACGATATGGCCGAAGCTTCCCTTCTGCAGGATGAAAACAAGCTTGTTCAGAGTAATAATTTAATAAAAGAAAATGATGAATTAAATAATGCAATTTTAGATATTGATGAGAATGAGCCAGTAAAAATCAGCATTGAGGAACAGGTTGATCTTCACAGCCAGGTAGTAGATCTCAGTAAAGAAATATTGAAGGAATTCAAAGCAAATGGATTAAAAAAAGTAGTCAATAATCCAAAATGGACCCAGTTATCAGATCTGATAGCAAGAGAAATAGAGGTATCAGGCAAAAACGAAAAATCAAAGTGGAAGAACTACAAGAAGGTACTGGATTATACTGGTTACTATTCTCAGGCAAAAACAATTTCTGGTGTTGTAGAGACATCGCTTAGAATGCCTGGAGTTTTACAGGGGGGAGTGGGTAGCGATATCTTTGATGGAATTGGTACAGGTGATATATATGTGGCGCCAATATTAAGCTTTGGAAATATGGTTGCAAGCATAGGCGATACGGTTAAAAACTGGAGTATTAATAGTGCATCTGCCAATAGTAAGGATGTCCTTAAGTCATTAGGCTCAATTAATTCACTTCTCACATCATCAGCTTCGCTGTATGGAATGTGTACTGATTTCGGATATGGATTAAGCAGCTTTACAGAAAGAAGATTAAAAATGGCTGAGGCAGTGACAGAAAATATTGAGAAAAACGGAACAAATGTCACATTCGGTAATGATGTACTTTGGACTGGTACACAGGTTGTAGGCAGTATAGTAACTGCAGGAACAGCACTGTTTGATTTCAAGAACATCTATGATATGACACGCAGTTCGAAGGATATTAGAGCACTCTTTGCAAAGAAAGCCCATAAGAATGTTGGAGATGCTGAGTTCGACGAATACAAAAAGAACAGGCATAGACGTGCAATTGCCAGTCTTTCAGACAGAATTGCTGCAAGAAAAATAACCAGTACTATAACTAATATTGCTTGTGATGGAGTAGGATATCTTAAGTACCTGGTTGGTTTTGCACCAATAGGAGGTATTGTAGCAATCAGTACCTTTGCCGTTAAGACAATTATGACAGGCGTAGATAAGCTTCTTAAGAGAAGAAGTGATTATAAGACTGTTGATGACTTCCTTGATCTGGACGGGCAGATTAGAGAGATCAAAGGAAATGAAAAATATGATACTGAGTACAAAGATAGATTCCGAAAGAGAGCTATGCTTCAGCTTGGTTTTGCGAACACCAAAACCTTCTTTGCACATGTTGCATCTAGGCTGGGAGATATAATACATACGACAATTAAGAACAAGTCTGAGGGAAAGAATCAGTTTATTACAATGCTTAAAGCTATGGGACTTCATGTTGATCCAGCTAATAATATTATTCCAACAGCGCAGCAGATTGCAGGTAAGTTAGCACAGTAATGAGGAGATAAAACTATGAATAGATATACTAAGATTTTAGAGAAATTAACAGATATGTTTAATGAAGCGGATGTTCCAGCAATTCTTAGAAAGATGGATGACGAGAAAGATCTTCCAATGGACGTTCTCACAGTGGTTCTGGATGATTTCTCAGCTAAGGGAAATGAATGGATAGGAGAGTTTTCCTTCCTGCCATTAGCTAATGGAGCAGAGAATACTGCATATATCAGTGTGGCAATAACAATGAATGAAGAGATGGACATGATAGATTCTGATAATGTGGCATGGTTCATTTCAAGATTTAATTTTTACATTCCATATGGTGCATTTGCAGTTAACAATGATGGCAATGTGCTTACATATAAACTTTGCGTGCCTGTTAATGACAACGGAGATGATGACGCACTCTTTGATGCGCTCAACCTTACAGCAAGTCATGCGCTTGAATTTGTAGATAATTTCGGTGAGCTTGTTGAAGCTGTAATGGAAGGTGATATCACAGCAGAAGAGGCTATGGCACAGTTTTTTAATTAAATGATATAGGACGACCATACGAGGATTACTATGCCTGATAAATTTCAATTCATAAGAGTGACAATGCCGGAGTTTGAGACTTTACTTCCGGTACAGATATATAACGAGGCTATTATTTCACTAGGGATACTTGATGAGGGTATCCCTTGTGGTGTAATATGCGCTTCTTTTGAGGATTTTCACTATAACCTAAAGTGGATATATATTGATGAGGATTATAGGCGTAAGGGCTATGCAACCGCGCTTTTAACAGAGCTCCTTTCTGTTATAAGAGAAGCAGGTGAGACATATCCTATGCAGGCAACATTTACTTCTGACAGGGAAGATATTCTTGAATTCTTTCAGAGTTATGAACATTTTGACCTTGTGGCAGAAGGCGATGTCTACCATATATCATCCGAAGAAAAAAGAGATAGTGAACTCTATATGCATTTAGCTGGCATTAAGAGTAAAGGTTATAGGTCATTCTATCAGTTCGATGCATATGCGAAGAAGACATTTATTAATACGATTGGAAAGAAATATCCTCAGTTTGAAAGACTTCTTAAGATGGACATGGATGCATATGTCCCAGAATTAACACTGGCATATGGTACTGCTAATATTAAGGCAGCAGTATTCTGTAAGATACTGGATGACAGGACAATAGATATTAGTCTTGTCTACGCTAATGACGCTATTTCTGCAGGAATGATACTTGTGGCATTAATCAATCAAATTGAGAAAAATTACGCAGATTACGGATTACGTATTATCTGTGTCAATGACAGATCAAGGGATGCAGTTTGGAAACTCTTTCATAATGCTGAACCTGAATATCTGCTTCAGGCCAATTGGGATCTTAGACTTCCAGGTGAGTATCCTTCATTTAATAAATAGGTGGAACTATGGAGAACAATTTAAATATAGAATCAAGTGATAATCAGATTAATATAAATAGACCTGCTCAAGAGCTTGTATTACAGCAGGAGCAGCAGGATCTTCAACAGCAGAATCTTCAACAGTTATCATCGCCTGTTGACCAGCTTACACAGAGGTATGAGCGTCAGGATTCAGGTAACTATAAGCCTATAGATTTTGATGACGAATCTGTGGATCTTCAGATAAAGAAGTCAGCCCTGAAGTCTATAGACGCATTGCTGGATGAGAAGACTAACTATGCGAAGCTTGGAACTATTGCCATTGAAGTAGAAGGTAATAAGATTGCGCGCAAGAAGGAATTAGAGCAGCTTGCAGTACAGTACTCAGATAACTCGTTAACCAAGAGAAAAATGCAGCTCTCTGATGCTACAGCCTTCTTCAAAAAGATGGAAAAGATTAAAAAGAAAATAGATGCCGAGAAGGATCCTATTGAAAAGGTTAAGCTCCAGCTGGAATTTATAGATACCAAGACCAAGGCCTTAGTATGCCGTGCCAAAGCCTTTGGACGTGATCCGGGCTCGGTAAAGGATGAGATAGCTAATATTAGCATCCAGGCTGAGTATGAGAAGGTGCTTATAAGCGAAAAAGTTCTGAAAACTAAGAGTGTTGAAGGACGAGCGTTATCCACTGCGGAGAATGAAAGCTTATATGCAAGCATAAAGGAGAAATCCACGGATAGAATAGCAGCAATTGCTCTGCAGAGAAAAAGGCATAGGCCACTTGATGTATATAATGCTGCCTATAAAAACCGTATGGAGGAGCTCAAGGATAGAAAGAGTGTATTAGATATTGTTCCAGCTGATGCTAAACGTAATGCAGAGCGTCAAAAAAAGGGAATGGATCATGTTACACCGATTGAGAACCAGATTATTACAGATGAGGCTACAAAGAACTTCGAAAGTGTGGGCGCCAAGACTATGGATCGAAGTTCACTGAATATAGTAGCCAGTACGATTGCAATTAAAAGCAGGGTATCAGGCCTTGTAGGTGATATTAAGAATACACTTGCAAAGGTTAAAGAGGGTAAATCTGTTAGCAAGTCAACACGAAATAATCTTGATACGCAGGTATCAGGTATTGTTAAGCTTTGCGATGATTTTCTAAATGCAAACCAAGAAAAGAAAACAAATGGAAGTGATAATGAAAAGGCCTGTGTTGACTACGTTGAAAAATTAAAAGAGAATCTTACAAAGAATAAAGATAAAGAAACTACTTTTGCAAGCAGCTTAGGCAATATCCAGCGTATTCTAATTGACTATCGTGTGCATAACTTCTTTAGTAGCAATGCAATCCAGGAAGAAGATTTTGATAATGAACAGCATCACATAGTTCGTGAAGCAGGAATGGACTCGGCATCGCTTACTAACAGAGGTGTGGAGCTTCTAAATGACGAAAAGCTGTCCTCTATATATGGAGATGTAAAAAGCGATATCTCACTCCAGACTTTCCAGGAAAATAGTTTGTCTGTTAAGG